>NZ_JBDUCX010000300.1:0-7520 GCF_040003245.1 Chthoniobacter sp. | reverse complement strand
GATCGTTTCAGCGAGCACGATTATCGAAACGCCGAAGGGCTGCTTTCCGCCATTCGCGAAAGCGGCGCGCTCGTCTCGACGATGCTCGCGGATGCGCGGGCGCGAGGGTTCGGCGAGACAACGCAGACGTTGCTCTATTTGCTGGCCCTGCGTGACTACGGGGAAGCGGAAGAGAATGTGGAATATGTCGTCGAAGCCGCTGCGCAATGCTTCATCGCCGAGCCGTATTGGGGTGATGACTTGCTAATCTGTCCGCCGGCGAAATCCGTGGAGGAGACAGCATGAGCGTCGATGCCGGCGACGCAGCGGAAAAGTGTGGACGCTTCATCCGCTTCGCTTTGCTCCCGCGACTCCTGCCCGCGGATGACGCGGAGTATTTGGAACTCGTCCACGAATTTCTCGCGGACGCGCCATTTCAAGAAATGACCACGGCGTTCGCGTTGGGGCTCGGACTGCGCGTCCTGAGCGTGAGCACGCAGGCAGGGCTGGTGCTGGGCACGACGGCGGAGAGTCCGTTCCAACTTCAGCGAGAGGACTACCACGGGCGCATGTCCGCGTCGGACCGCATCGTGCAGGGGTTGATCCATCTTGCCATAGGCGCGTGGTGTTTCCCGCGTGCCGAGGATCTCCGTGAAGCCGACGAAGTGCTGCCCGCGCGTCTGACCGTCGAGCAGATCGTTGAGTATTTGCACTCGCTTTGTGAGGAATTGAAATCGCGCGAAGAGCGAAATGGCGCGGTGCCGAGCGCCGAGGTGCGCATGGCTTGGCAACATGTGCTGGCGCTGGGAAAATACGCGGACAGCTCCGACGGCCGCGGCTCGTTCGCGACCCTCGCCGGCAAAGTTCGCTATGCGTTGAATTTTCTGACCAACCACGGATTTCTAAAACGCGAGGGGCCGGATAACCGTCCGTCGTGGCTGGCTCGTCCAGCGTTCCGAATTCATGTGCGCGAAATGGCGGGGCATGAAGCATTCGCCATCGTGTCGCGCGCTGCGCAGGAGAACGCCCATGGCTAGGCTGCTCCGGCTCCATCTCTCGTGCGTCGGCCACAAGGACGCGCGCTTTTTTCCGCTCACGCTCGACTTTCGCGACCGAGAGCGAGCGCCGACGGACTGCGTCATCTGGCTGATGAATGGCGGTGGCAAGTCGTCGCTGATGAACCTCTTCTACTCCACGTTTCTGCCGGAGAGTCGCCGATTTCTCGGTGGCAAGGAGGAGAAGCGCGAACGCAAACTGCCCGACTACGTGAAAGGCGGCGATCTCGCCCTCGTGCTCACGGAATGGCAGATGCCGCCAGGTCCGAATCTATTCTCGACTACTCGCATCGTCGGCCAGGTGCTCGCGTGGAAAGGTGGCGTGGCCAGCGTGGACGACGAGAGCCGGCTCGACCGCGAGTTCTTCACGTTTCGCGGTAGCGATCTTCACCCCTTCGACGCGCTGCCATTCCACGGGCTGTCTCCGAAGCCCTGCTCGAATCTGAAGGAAGTTCGCGAGTGGCTGGCGCAGCTCGGGAGCGATTTTCCAGAGCTGGAAGTCGAACGCGGGAGTCAGGATGGCAAAGCGAAATGGCGCGGCACGCTCGATCGCGTCGGCATCGATACGGAACTCTTTGAGTATCATCTGAAAATGAATGCCCGCGAGGGTGGCGCAGCAGAGCTCTTCAAAGTGAAGGACACGATGGAGTTCGTGGACCTCTTCCTCGAGATGGCGCTCAACTCCGAGCAAGCCGACATGGCGCGCGAGCAGATCGAAAGTGTCCGTGAAAAATTGATGCGCTTGCCGCAGAAGGAGATCGAGGAGCGGTTTGTGATCACCCTGCTCGGAGAACTGCGCCCCCTCGCCCACGAGGCGGAGAAGCTCCGCGAGGCGGAAGGCGTGTGGCGGGAAAAACGGCGAGAGAACTTTCTGCTCCGGTCGGCCATCGAGAGTTCCATCGAAACGCACAAAACTCGACTTAGCGTAGTGACTGGCGAACTTACCGCGCTGGCGCAGCAGCGCATAGCGGTGTTAAATGAAAAGAAGGCACGGCAGGAATATCGGCTGAACTACAGCAATCTCGCGCGCGAGCTGACTTATCTGGAAGCCTTCACGGCGGAGGCCGAAGCACGCCGCACCTTGCAAGATGCTGCTGTTGCGAAAAGCCTCGCGGGTGCGGCGCTGCGGTTTGCCCGCATCATGTCGCGGCAGGAAGAATTGAACGAGCTACGCAGGCAGCGGGAATTAGAGTTGACCGAACAGAAGCCTGTGATCGATGAGCTGCGATCACTCGGCGCGAGCTATACTGCCGCGCTCGATGGGGAAATAACGCGGCTCGCCGGTCTCTTTTCATCTGCGCGAGTAGCGTTGGCTGAAGAAGTTGATGGATACAGCATTGCGACTAACCGGCTTACATCGATGCGAGAGGAGTTGACGCGCACGAAATCGGAATTGGAGAACGTAAAACGACGCCTCATTCAGCGCGACCAGCGTCGGGCGGATTTGCGGAAGGACGAGTGCCTGCTCGCCGAGGAGAAAGCGGCGGCGGCGCTCGCACGCTGGGAAATGGAGCAGCGGCTCGTCGAAAAAGACATTAGCGATGCAGAAACTCGCATTGAGAGCATCGACTCGGAAATCTCTGACGTGAACGAGCGGTTGAACGCACTTGCCGGAAAGCACCACGAGCACGCAGGCAACGCCGCGGAGACAGACAAAATTTGGCAGCGGGGGAACGCGGCGGCTCTCGCCCTGCAAGAACGCGCGTCTATCCGCGAGGTGATGTCCACCGACACTCCATCGCTCGATTTTCCCGATCTCCCCGGCCTCCTCCACACTCGATTGCAACGCATTGAGGAGGGCATTTTCCAAAGCCGCTTCGACACCGTGGACGACGAACGCACGTTGCGAGCGTTTGAGAGCGAACGTTTGTTTCCTCCCACTCGGGAGGTCGATCTGGTGCTCGCGCATCTGCGCAGCATCGGTGTGCGCACGGCGCTCCCAGCTTACCGATTTCTCGCGACTAACGCGTCTCAAAGCGAGACTGCCACGCGATGGCTCGCGAGTGATCCCGCCCGTTACTCCGGCATCGTGGTGACCAGCGAGTCGGAGTTTCTCAGTTTGAAAGCTAGCGCCTTCGTTGTGCCGGGACTGCGCCATCCCGTGCAGGTCACGCTTTCTGCCAATCCCGCGTCCACGGAACTGGGCGAAACGGCCGTAGCCTTGCCCGCAAATGAGGGAGCGTTTAATCACGAGGCAGCCGTCACGGCGAATGGCGAAATCGAGACGCGCGTCGAGCGGGCTACAGAGCACGTAGTAACGCTGACCAATCAGAAAGAGGAGACCACCCACGCCGTTCAAGCCCTCGGTAGCTGGCGCGACGAGTTTGGCAATGGAGCGCTCGATCGTATCGCTGCCGAGCGTGACCAAATGCGCGAGGAAGCGGCGCGTATTCATGAGCAGATCGAAGCGCAGCGAGCCCGGCAGTCTGCACTGCGGGAAGAACGTGCCGCCAAGGTTGCGGGGATCAAGGAATGGCGTCCCGAAATCGCTGTATTCACGCGTCGGCAGGAACGTCTGCGGAGCTACATCACGGAATACGAAGACTATGCGGAGCAGTGGATGGAGGAGCGCCGGGCAAAGCTCGTAAAAGTGGAACAACTCGGCGGCGAAATTGCCACGCAGGAACGGGAAGTGGCGCGTCGCAACGGCGAGGTAAAACAACGCGAAGAGCGTGTCCGCAATCTCGATGCGGAGAGTGCTGCGCGCGTTGAGCAACGGGCTGGCATTCGTTTCTTAGAAGCCGAACTACCAGCGGAAGCACTGTCGCTCGAAGCGGCTAGGACGCGCTACGAAAATGCGCTGGCGCGTTTTGAGGATCGCTTCGGACACAACAAACTCGAAGGGCGAATCGAACAAGCCGAGTCCACTCTTTCAGAACTGCGCTCCGACCATCGCCGACAATCGGGAGATTTGTCGGATGACGACGTCGCTGCGGCCGCCAAGCATGATGACTTGGAGGGTCGGAAGACTGAGGCCGAGCGAATGCATCTTCAGGCAAATAGCGCCCGCGATGGAGCGGTGACGCGCCTTGCGGCAGCGGAGGCCGACCGACCAGATGTCCCCGCTCACAAACAGGGGCTCGGCCTGCCGCCCGAAGACACCAGGCCGGCGAACGCCGCTGAAGCGATCGCTCGGCGCGATGCGCTCGATGTCTTGATTGAGACCGACAATGCACGGCTGGCCGATTTTGACTCGCGAATCTCGACTGCGGAGAAAGAATATCAAACAGTGAGGGCCAGTATCGGGGCGCGAACGCCCCATCTCGAAACACTCGACGGATTTACCGATCCCGCGAGCGGCGCGACTCCCAGCTTGCCGGCTGACGACATGGAGCTCACAAAAATGGTGTCTCAGGCCAAGCGCCAGACCGACCGCCTCGCCAGCACTCAAAAAGATACGCGTGAGGTTGTGGAAACGCGCATCGGTCGGTTACGTGAAGCAATCCGCCGGGAGGAATTCGTCACTCTACCCGTTCTCGCCCGGGAGCGGCTCGGCAAGCTTCCGGAGGAGGAATTGCTTCAACGGCTCGACGAGTTCATTCAGAGCCACGACGCGTGGCAAAAGGTCTTACGTAACGAAATCGAAACGCTCGCGCGGGACAAGGATTTGGTGGTCCGCGCGCTGGACGGCGTCGCATCCTCTGCGATCCGGCTTCTCGCAAAAGCAGATCGCGCGAGCCTCATGCCGAATGCTTTTCCTGGCTGGACCGGGCAGCCGTTTCTTCGCATCAATGCAAATCCGGTCACAGAGCCAGCCGCGCGACGAGATCGGCTAGCCGCGCTGGTTGCGCGGCTCGTCGCGGAAAAGGCGATTCCCGCAGGGCACAAGCTTGCGTCCGCCGCCTTGCGCGAAGTGGGCGGAGCGATTCGAGTCACTCTTTTGAAACCGGAAGATCCGCTTCGCCCGGATCGTCACGACATCACGGAGTTTGGCTCATTTTCCGGGGGCGAGAAGATGACCGCTGCGATTTTGCTTTACGCCACCCTGGCGCATTTGCGCATCCGCGGACGGGATGAGCATGGACGCGACCGCGAGGCCGGCGTGTTGCTGCTCGACAATCCATTCGGCACGGCGTCGAAGCGGGAATTTGTCGAACTGCAACTGCGCGTTGCACGGCAGATGGGAGTCCAACTCATCTACACCACCGGCGTAAACGACCTCGGCGCGCTCGATGTGCTTCCGCGAATACTTCGTTTGCGCAAGAGGCATCGCGACCGCCGGTCCGGTGACCTGCTCATTTCACAGGAGCAGGTAGAAGAGCATCTCGAAAGCGTGCAGGCGAATCTCCGATGAAGTCCGCACCAACGGCCGACGACTTTTTTCTGCGGCTCTGTGTCGCTGCCGCCCGTCGGAAACGGGTGGAGGCACAACAATACCGTCGAATCTTTTCCGAACTTTGTCCGGCTTTCTCACCTCCAGAAGCACGCGCTAAGCTCGCCGGCTGGCTCACGCAATTAGCGGAGAACGGCGATATTCTGCTGCCAAAAGGCCAGCGTCTCTACGATCGGTCCAACAGTGGGGACTTGCCCGCATGGATCGAACTGGTGCGCCCCGAAACCGCCACGGCGTCGCTTCCTGTCGATCCAGAGAGCTTCGCGTGGGCGCAGGAATTGCGCTTCGCCTGCACGGTTCGGGATGCGCGCCAGCTCAATGTGCTCCTTCGCGTGCAGGATTTTCTCGCGAACGGCGGACGCGAGCGACCGCTTGTGCCGGCTAAGGAACGCTCCATCGAATTGTTCGGACATGAAAAACGGTTGGAGATGCTTAGGACAGGTATCCTTTTCGGCGAAGGCCGATTAAGCCTTGAACTGCTAAGGTGTTTCCTAGTTCCTCCACCGCTGCTCTTCGAAGCCGTATCTCCATCGGAGAACCGGCCCGCGATTGTCATTGAGAACTATAGCACCTACCATTCGTTCGCTCGCTGGAACCGTGAGGCTCGTTCCTTTTGCGCAATCGTTTATGGCCACGGCGACGCCTTCAAAACCAGCGCCACCGGCCTTGCTGAGGTCGTTCGTGAATGGTTGTGGGACGGACGCTTATTTTATTTCGGCGACCTCGATCCCGAAGGCTTGCTCATCCCACTTGCGGCGTCGGCTACGTTAAGCACGATCGATCTGCCCACTCTGCGGCCGCACTGCGGAAGCTACCGCCGAATGATTGAACGCGCAGCGACCGCTTTTCTTCCAACCGGCGAGGTATTGAGGTTACCTATGGAATGCCGACAATGGCTAGGAGACGAACTCGCGGGACAAGTCGGTCCGTGGTTCGCAAGCGGAGTTCGATTGGCGCAGGAGCTTGTTGGTTGGGAAGAATTGCGTCGTGATGATTCCTTCGTCCGCGTGTAGCGTCAACTTGGCGAACCGCCGCTACTGTAGCGGCGTCACAAATCGGCCGAGCGCGCCGCCGAAGGTTTTTGAATCGGTCGATATATTGTCATGATCGGACGCATTGCGGCGACGATTCAGCGGATCGGATTGCCATAAAGCCCTCCCTGACGCGGCTGCGCCGGGGAGACTGTGCCCGCCGCGGCTGCCACACAGACTCCCGAAAGTGTGAGGCCGTAGCGATCATCTGCGCCGTCCTCTCTCCGCTACCGGGCCTCCGCAGGCCCACGCCCGTCCGCTCCAAGGGGGCCAGCGCCGATCATCGCCATGGAAGTCCACGCCACGCCTGCCAAGCACGCCCCGCGCCAGAAGAATCTGACACGCCTCGTGCGGCCGTCGCCCGCCAGATGCGTGGCAGCCGCTGCTCAGCCTCCGGGGCAATTGGGGAGGCTTCGCATCGGTTGCGTTGTTGAGGACCTCCTCGCTGGCGCTCGCCCCCGCTCAGTCGGCGCGGCGCCTGGAAGGAGGAGAGAAAGGTGTGCTGCCCACCCAGTTTGCTGCCGGTCTCGGCAGGCCGAATCACGACGATCAGCTTTCCGGGGCCGATTTCCGCCATCGACGCGGCGCTGGTCTCCACCGACGCGAAGCACGCCGGGCTCTTCCAAATCTCGCACAGTCCCGGCGCATACTTTCTGTCGTGCAAGAGTCTCGTCAGGAACGGGCAGACGAACTTGAACGTCCGCTGGGATAACAAAACTTACGTGCTGGAACTGCAAGACAGCGCCACTCCGGTGTTGTCACTGATCTTCCGCGTGAAGACCGACAAGGACGACCAGCACAAGCGGCTCGTCACTCCGGCCGAACTGCTCGGTCTGCTCGACAAGGCCAAGGCGTATCCATTGCTTGCGCCGAGTCATCCTGATGCGGTTGAGGGAGTGGAGCACGTCAACTTCGGCGACAAGCCGCAGGTGATGGACTTCGATGCCTATGAAATTCGTTTAGAGGAAGTATTCCGATTCGATCCGCAGGACACGCTGGTCTTCCGAGTGATGCTGAGAAACAAAACCGATAAGATGATTTCCTACGAACCACAGAGCTTTTCGGTAAGAGTAGGGGAGCGCGTTTATCATCAATCCATCGGGGACGCGAGCGGCGTGATGC
>NZ_JBDUCX010000087.1:0-24874 GCF_040003245.1 Chthoniobacter sp. | reverse complement strand
CCAAGAATATGGAAAACGTCGTCGTCCGTGGCGTCTCAATCGAAAAAAACCAGGCCAAGGTCACCATCCGCCAGGTGCCCGACCGGCCCGGTACTGCCGCGAAGATTTTCGGCGCGCTCGCGGGCGCGAACCTCAGCGTGGACATGATCGTGCAGAGCGACAGCGTCGGCGACACGAACGACATTTCGTTCACCATCAGCAAGGACGACCTCGCCAAGACCAAGAAGGCGATGGAGAGCGTGATCAAGGAGATCGCCGCCAAGGAAATCCTCACCGAGGAAGGCATCGCCAAGCTGAGCATCGTGGGCATCGGCATGCGCTCGCACAGCGGCGTGGCCGCGCGCCTTTTCGAAGCAATGTCCGCCGGCGGGATCAACATCCAGATGATCTCGACGAGCGAGATCAAGACCGCCGTGATCATCGACGAGTCGAAGATCAACGAAGCCGCCGTCCTCGCCCACGAGGCCTTCGGCCTGAGCGGCAAAGTGTAAGACGGGGACGGGCTCGGAGCCCGATCTTCCATCTTCCATTTTCCATCTGTCATCTCCGGCGTGTAAGCGCCGGAGCGCCCCCTTGCGTTCCGCCCGCTGAGGACGAAGGTACCGTAGTAATCCCCGGTCATGAAAACCCTCCCGATGTTCCTCAACGGCGCGTGGGTCAATGCCAGCGAAGGCGGCACGCGCGAAATCCTCAACCCCGCCAACAACGAGTTGCTCGCGGTGGTCACCGATGGCAGCGAAGTCGACGCCGAAGCCGCCATCGCCCACGCGCGCCGCGCCTTCGACAGCGGCCCCTGGCCGAAGATGCGCGCCCAGGAACGCGCCACCTATCTTTTCAAGCTCGCCGACTTGATCGACGGCCTGGCTGACTGCCTCGCCACGCTCGAGACGCGCAACAATGGCAAGCCATTGCGCGAAGCGAAGTTCGACGTCGCCGATGCCGCCGCATGCTTCCGCTACTACGCCGGCCTTATCACGAAACCCCTCGGCCAGACCTACGAAGTTAGCGACCCGACCATCCAGGCGATGGTCGTGCGCGAGCCCATCGGCGTGTGTGGTCAGATCATCCCGTGGAATTACCCGCTGCTCATGGCCGCGTGGAAGCTCGCGCCCGGTCTCGCCGCCGGGAATTGTTGCATCCTCAAACCTGCCGAGACCACACCGCTCACGGCCATCGAGTTGTTCAAGCTCATTGAAGAGGCCGGCTTTCCGCCTGGTGCCGCGCAGCTCCTGCTCGGTCCAGGTCCGACCGTCGGTCACACGCTCGCGGCGCACGATCACGTGGACAAAATCGCCTTTACCGGCGGCACGGTGACGGGCCGCACGATCATGGCCGCGGCCACCGGCAACATCAAAAAGGTCACACTCGAGCTGGGCGGTAAATCGCCCATCATTGTCTTTGCCGATGCCGATTTTGACGTGGCGCTGGAGTACGCCATGTTCGCCATCTTCGCCGGGCAGGGGGAGGTGTGCAGCGCGGGTTCCCGGCTCATCCTCGACCAGAAGATCGCCGACCGTTTCCTCGCGCGCCTCGCGGAAGCCAGCTCAAAGATCATCGTCGGCGATGGCCTCGATCCAAAAACCGAGATGGGCCCGCTCATCACGCGCTCGCACATGGAGCGCGTGTTGCACTACATCGACGTGGGCCGCAACGAAGGCGCCCGACCGATTTGCGGCGGCCAGCGGCTAACCGATGGCGCCTTGAGCAAGGGCAATTTCGTCGCGCCTACCATCTTCGTCGATACGAAGCCCGAGATGAAAATCGTCCGCGAAGAGATCTTCGGCCCCGTGCAGGTGGTGCAGCTTTTCGACACCGAGGAGGAAGCGCTTCATCTCGCCAATGATACGATCTATGGCCTCGCTGGCGGCGTCTTCACCGGTGACCAGGGCAAGGGGTTGCGTGTGCTGCGTGGGTTGCGGGCGGGCATCACGTGGCTCAACACCTATCATCCCACCTTCAACGAAGCCCCATGGGGCGGCTACAAGCAGAGCGGCATCGGGCGCGAACTCGGCACCTTCGGCCTCGATGCCTACCTCGAGACGAAACAGATCAACATCAACCTTGTTCCCCAAAGACTGAATTGGTTCAGTGGCGTCTGACCGCCGCAATGGACCACATGGTCGAACTCAGAAACGTCACCAAGCGCTTCGGCGACTTCACCGCTGTCGATAACATCGATCTCACGATCAAGGAGGGCGAATTCCTCACCTTGCTCGGACCTTCCGGCTGCGGCAAAACCACGCTCCTGCGGATGGTTTCCGGCTTCGAGATACCGACCGAAGGCAGCGTGTGGCTGGCCGGGGCGGACGTGACGCATCTCCCACCCTATCGACGCGACGTGAACCAGGTCTTCCAAAGCTACGCGCTCTTCCCGCACCTGACCGTGGAGGGAAACATCAGCTTCGGCCTGCGCATGCGGAAGATTTCGAAAGCCGAGATCGCGGATCGCGTGAAGCGGGTGACCGAGCTCGTCTCGCTCTCCGGTATGGAGAGTCGCAAGCCGCACGAACTCTCCGGCGGCCAGCGTCAGCGCGTGGCGCTCGCGCGCGCCATCGTCTGCCAGCCCAAGGTGCTGCTGCTCGACGAGCCGCTCTCCGCGCTCGATGCCAAGCTGCGCGGGGCGATGCAGATCGAGTTGAAGCGTTTGCAAAAGAAGCTCGGTATCACCTTCGTCTTCGTCACGCACGACCAGGAGGAAGCGCTCACCATGTCCGACCGCATCGCCGTGGTGAACAAGGGCCGCATCGAGCAGATCGGCGACTGTGCGGAGATTTATCACGCGCCGCGCACCAGCTTTGTCGCCAACTTCATCGGCGAGGCGAATATTCTCGAAGCCAGCGTGGTCGCAACGGAAGGCGACTTCACGCGACTGCGCCTGGCCCCTGATGTGGAGGTGCGCATCCCGACGGACCCTCAACTCGCGAATCGGCACGACTTGCTCATCTCCATTCGTCCGGAAAAAATCCATCTGCAAAAGACCAGGCCAGTGGATGAAAGTTCCTTCGAAGCCGAGGTCTGTGAAGAGGTCTTCAAAGGTGCTATCGATGAGCTCTCGCTGCAATCCCCCGGCGGTTTGGCCCTCACCGCCGTGGTGGCGAATGAGAGCGCGACGCAAGAGACCTTTCACAAGGGAGAAAAAGTGTGGTGCACCTTGCATCCCAACGACCTCGTGATCGTGCACGGGGAGTAGCCCCGATCGACCGCCGATAAAAATCGCAAAGGCGCGCTTGACGAATTCCTACGTTTGTAGGAAGTAGTTCTTACATTTGTAAGAAACGTATGCCTATCAAAATTTCACCGGCCGAATGGGAAGTGCTGAATGTCGTTTGGGAGCGCGCGCCCGTCACTGCCCCGGAGGTATTTCAAGCGCTCACCGGCGACCAGGATTGGCATTCCAAGACGGTCAACACCTTCCTGACGCGCCTGGTGGAGAAAGGCATCCTCGACGCGCGACGCGACGGCAAGGTGAACGTCTACACGCCCTTGCTCAGCCGGGAAGAATGCGTGCGCGAGGAGAGCGCGACCTTTCTCCAGCGGGTCTTCCGCGGCGCTCTCGCGCCCATGATGTTGCACTTCGTCGAGAATGCCGAGCTGACCGACGAAGACATCGCCGAATTACAACGCGCTCTCAAACAACGCTCGAAGAAAGGCCCCAAATAATGAGTCCCCCAGACAACCTTCTCGTATTGATCGGCGATGCCAGCTTGCGCGCGAGTGTGCTCATCCTGCTGCTGCTCGCCTTCCGTCCGTGGCTGCGGCGTGTCTTTGGCGGTGCGTGGGTCAGCCTGTTGTGGCTGGTTGTGCTGGCTCGACTGCTCATGCCACGGTCTGTAGAATCTGCGTCGCACCCCTTTGCGATCTGGCCGCCGGTGGTGCCCATGGTGGAGTCCGCGGGTGCGTGGCAAGTGCGAGTGACGGTGAGCGATGGGTTGGGGAAAGGAACGCACTCAGCCGCCCCTGCGCCGGTGCGCCCGGGCCTGAATCGTCAAGCGGTGTCATTCTGGATTTGGGCAGCCGGTGCGGTCGGCGCTTTCCTCTGTTTTGGAGCGCGGAGTTGGCACACCAGTGGCCTGTTGCGCCGGGCGGCACCGGCGGCGGATCCGCGCCTGCAGCGGCTGTTCCTGGCGATTCCAGAAAGATTCCGCAGGAGGGCGGTCCTGCACATCACCGACGAGATTCCGGTTGCGGCACTGGTCGGTATCTGGCGGCCGCGAATCCTGCTCCCGCGCGAGTGGGTGGCGGTGTTGGACGACGATGAATTGCGCCATGTGTTATTGCACGAGTTGGGCCACGCCCGGCGGTGCGATCTCGCGGTGCAATGGCTCTTCGCGCTGGCGCAATGTTTCCATTGGTTCAATCCGCTGGTGTGGCTGGTGGCGCGCTGGGCACGGGCCGATGCCGAGCTTGCGTGCGATGCGTGGGTTCTCGCCCACAGTGCGGAGGGGGAGCGCGAACGCTACGGCGATACGCTGCTCAAGACATCGCAGCTCTTCCGCAGTCCTATTTCCATCTCGCCGGTCGCGATTGGGATGGCCGCGAGCCGGCATGCCCTCGTGAGCCGCGTTCGGCATGTGGGAACCTATCGTCAGGTCGCCGGCTGGCGCGTGCTTCTCGGAAGCGCATTGGCGGGTCTGGTGGCGATCCCATTGATGACTCGCCAGACGTCGGCGCAGGCTCCCAGGCTGGAGGTCAAGGAGGCGGCTGCGGCCACTCCTGCGCCGACTCCTTCTCCGGCGGGCGGAAAGCCCGACGCGGAGGCGAAGCCGGCGCCGGCGGCCCCCGAGCCGCAGACCAAAGCCGCCGCTACGGCACCGCACAATGAAGCGAAGCCGACCCTCATTGAAATCGAATCCAAATTCCTGGAGGTGAGCGAAAGCACGGCGAAAAAGTTGGGATTGATGGCCGCACCGCCGGATCCCAGCTCGACCATCGGGGGCAGTGGCAAAAAAAAGCCGGTTCAAGCCGCTCCCACTCTCTTTGCCCCGCACTCGGTCTTGTCGGTCATGGAATCGTCGGCCGTGATGAATCAACTGATCGAGAAGCTCAATAGCACGAAAGGCGTCGATCTCCTTTCGGCGCCACGCTTAACCATCAAGAGTGGCCAGAAAGGAACCATCGAAATCATCCGCGAGTTTCGCTACCCGACGGAGTGGGACGTTGACAAGCAGAGCAAGATTGCGACCCCCACGGCCTTTGAAACGCGCAACCTTGGAGTCACTCTCATTGTGGAGTCCGTGGCGGGGCCGGAGGGGATTCTTGATCTGACCCTGAGTCCGGAGGTGGTGGAACTGGAAGGGTTCGTCAATCCGAAGGATGGCCAGCCCGTGCCGTTGCGCAGTGGCCGGAGTGTGGGTGCGAATATGAATCTCAAGGATTTCAGCAGCGTGAAATACCCCAAGGACACCATCCTCCAGCCCATCTTTTCCACACGCAAGATCACCACCAGCGTCTCATTGATGTCCGGTCAATCGATTCTCTTGGGTGGTTTGAAACGCGACGACCAGCAGGTAGGAAATGCGCCCATCACGCGGGTGCTCTATATCCTCGTCACGGCGCGCATTGCCAATCCCGCCGCCTTGATACCGGAAGCCGCGCAGGCACCCTCGCCCGTGGACGATGTGCCGGAGGGCGTCGCGGAGGAAGGCAAGCCGGGTTTCGTGCGCAGCCCATTCTCGCCCAAATCGGGGCTGATCGATATCCGGGGATTTCCCGCCGGTACCAAGATCGCGTGTCCTTACAGCGGCAAGGTCTTCAAGACGCCGTAGCGGGCCATGCGCTTTACAGCGGAAGCTGGTTGGCAATCTCGATCAGATTGCCATTGGGATCGCGGATGTAGATCGATTCGATCGGCCCTTGCGCGCCGGTACGATCGATGGGGCCTTCGAGGATATCGACTCCGCAATTCTCCAGGTGTTTCATCACCCGCGCGAGCGACTCCGACGTGAGAAAGCAAAGATCCGCCGAGCCCGGCTTCGGATGCAGCGCTTTGGGTTCAAATTCGTTACCCGCCTCGTGCAGATTGATCTTCTGCGTGCCGAAGGCGAGGGCCTGGCGATTCTCGCTGAAGGTCACTTTCTCCATGCCCAACACGCGGGTGTAAAAGGCGATCGTCTCGCCAATATCGCGCACGGTGAGGACGAGATGGTCGAGTTGATCGAGGCGCATGGTCAGTGCGGGATCGGCGCTTTGCCGCCCTCGGGCGTGATGTGGACCATGATCGCGCTGGTGCTGAACACGGTCGTATGGGTCCGGGCATCGATGCACCATACCGCCACAGTGCAGGAACTCGTGCCCAGGCGCGCGACGCGACTGTAGATGCGCACGATGTCGCCATTGTGCACCGGTGCGGTGAAATCAAATGCTTCCACGCGACGGGTGACGAAGGATGCCTTGGGGAAGGTGAGCGACGCGGCGTTGTAAGCCAGGTCATCCGCCCATTCCAGCATGTAGCCTCCGTAGAGCGAGCCGCGCTGGTTGAGATATTCCGGGCGGATGAGCATCGTGCGCTCATAGACGGGAAACGTGCCGGCCTGGCCCTGCGATTGAGAATTCTCCACCGCGGCAATCCCATTCAGCCGCGCGACGTGCCGGCCGCCCTCGAACTCCGTGCTCAACCACGTTTGCACGATCTCCAGCGCGAGCTCAACCGGGATCGTGCGCTGGCCAATCGCGAGGACGTTGGCATCGTTGTGCATCTTGGCCCAGCGCGCCGTATCGAGGCTGAAGCACAGCGCGCAGCGAATGCCCCGCACTTTGTTCGCGGTGATCTGCTCTCCATTGCCCGAGCCCCCGAGCACGATGCCGCGCTCGCACTCGCCGCTCGCCACTGCCTGCGCCGTGGGCGCGATGAAGAGGGGATAATCGACCGGCGCAGAGGAATAGGTGCCGAAGTCGCGCACTTCGTGCCCGGCGGCGGTCAGCATCTCGATGATCCGGCCCTTGTATTCAAAACCCGCATGATCGGAACCGATGGCGATTTTCATGCGGTGAAATGTGCGCCAGCAAAACGCGGCAAGCGAGGCGGAAAATTACCCCCTGCTCGTGCCCGACAAAGTCGCGAATTCCCCGTCGGACAAGCGAATCGCGGCGGCGGCGATGTTCTCCTCGAGATGCGCGATGCTCGTCGTTCCGGGGATGAGGATGATATTTGGACTGCGCCGCAGGAGCCAGGCCAGCGCGACTTGTCCGGCGGTGGCGCCCAGATCGCTGGCGATTTGCGCAATGGCTCCGGAAGCGTGTGCCAACGGGGCTTCCGGGGCGAAGGGTTTGGCCGCGAGTGGCCCCCAAGGCAGATAGGCGATGCCGTGCTCTGCGCAGTAAGCGAGCACCGGATCGTCATCGCGTTCGAGGAGATTGTAACGATTCTGGACGGAAGCAATCGGCACGATGCCGCGTGCTTCCTCGACTTGCGCGAGCGTGACGTTCGAGAGCCCAACGTGCCGGATCTTTCCCTCCGCACGCAGCGCCGCGAGCGCGCCGACACTCTCTGCGAAGGGCACGGCGGGATCGGGTCGGTGCAATTGGTAGAGGTCGATGCACTCGAGTTTCAACCGGCGCAGGCTGCCTTCACAAAAACGGCGCAAGCTCGCCGCGCTGCCATCGGAGAAGACCTGTGCCGGTCCGGTTTTCTCGACGCCGCCTTTGGTCGTCACGACCACGCCAGCGGGATAGGGCGCGAGGGCATCGGCGATCAGTTCCTCATTCCAGCCCGGGCCGTAAGGATGGGCCGTGTCGATGAAATCGACACCCAGTTCGACGGCTCGGCGCAGCAAGCGTTTGCCGCCTTCCCAATCGGGATACGGTCCGAAATTCCCCGGCTGGGCGCAGAGGCGCATGGCGCCGTAGCCGAGGCGGTGAATGGAGAGATCGGCCCCGAGCAGCCAGGTGTCAGTGGCAGTAGTCATGGCCCAGATCAGGGCGCGAGCGCCCCGTCCGCGTCAAGCCTTGCCGCCGAAGGTCACGTAATCGTCGACGTCGAGCAGGTCCGCCCACGTGGAGATATCCGAGCGCTGCGGTGCCGCGGCCTTGCGCAGGTCGTTGAAGAATTCCAGCGACTCCGCATCCGGCGCGCGTTTTTCCGCAGCGTCGGACCACGCTTCGATTTCGACGTCGGTGTGCTTGTTTGCCTGGTGCGACCGGATCCATCCCAGGATTTCGCCGTCGCCTTTGCCGGCCGCGAGTTCGGCCTTGAGCGCTTCAGCTTCGATGCCGAGGTAGCCGAGGATGCGCTGGTCGACCGGGCAGTTGAAGTGATAATCGCCACTCTTGCCGGCGATTTCCGCGCGGCCCTTGTCGAGCATGCGGGGGAGCAGGGCGTAGCCGCCAAGGCGGGTACGAATGCTGCGGGGTGGGCGTTGGGTGAGGTCAGTGATGTTGCTCATAGTTTTTGGTGGTTAGTGATCGGGGAGTTATTGAACGGTGAGGCCACCGTCGACTTTGACCGATTCGCCGAGCATGAAAGACGCGGCGTCGGAGCAGAGAAAAAGGACGACATCGGCGATCTCGCGGGTCTGGCCCGTGCGGCCGATGGGATGAAGTGAGGTGAGATACTCACGCTGTGGACCGTCCTTGCCCGCGAAGCGATCGACCATGTCTGTTTCAATGACGGCCGGCGCGACGGCGTTGATGCGAATGCCTTGCCTGGCGAACTCGAGCGCGGCGGATTTGGTGAGGCCCTCGACGGCGTGTTTGGTGGCGATATAGACGCTCGCGCCCGCCATGCCGATGTGGCCGGCCACGCTGCTGGTATTGACGATCGCCCCGCCGCCCGTCTTGAGCATGGCGGGGATCTCGTATTTCAACGACGTGAAAACGCCCCAGACATTGACATCAAACGTGCGCCGGTAGTCGGCCTCGGTAACCTCCAGGAGCGGTCCCATGGCCTCGACGCCGGCGTTGTTGAAGGCCACATCGAGCCGGCCGTAAGCGGCGACGGTTTGCTCCACGAGGTTCTTCACGTCGGTTTCCACGGCCACGTCCGCCCGAACGAAGCGTGCGGTGCCGCCTGCTGCCGTGATTTCCGCGACCACCGCTTCGCCCTCCGGCGCGCGCCGTCCGGAAATCACGACCTTGGCGCCCGCCTTGGCAAAGGCGATCGCGGTCGTTTTTCCGATCCCGGAAGTACCGCCCGTGACGAGGACTGCTTTATTGGTAAAATCGAGTTTCAAGTTGTGAATATGGTTGGATGATGTCGTTAGATGCGGATGAAAAGCTCGTCAGCGCTGTAGCGGACTTTGGGAAAAGTCGCCGCCTTGCAGTCCGCCGAACGATAACCGGCGGCTGCGGCGACCACGGTCTTGTAGCCCATGGCAGGCAGCCCAAGAACTTCATCGTATTTTGCGGGATCGATTCCTTCCATCGGGCAGACATCGATGCTCAGCATGGCTGCGGCGGTCATGAAATTGCCCAGCGCGATGTAGGCCTGGCGGGTGGCCCATTCGTGCTGATACTTGCTGCGTGGGCCATTGACGATGTCCCCGACGAGCATGCCCCGGAACTGCGCGAGCTTTTCCACCGGTACGCCCCGCACTTTCCCGACGTGCGCCAGATAGTAGTCCACATCCGCCTCGCTCACGCTCGTCTTCGCGGCGAAGACGACGAAGTGCGAGGCATCGGTGACCTGGCGCTGACCCCACGAAAGCGGCAGGAGGTTTTCGCGCGTGGCCGGATCGGAGACGACGACAAAACGGTAAGGCTGAAAGCCGTAGCTGGTCGGGGTGAGGATGAGAGCTTGCTCCAGCGTGGCCCAATCGTCCCCGGCGATCTTCTTGGTGGAGTCGAAGGTCTTGGTGGCGTAGCGCCAGCGGAGTTGCTGGAGCAGGGTGTCGTTGGAGACGGGTTTGGTGTGCATGCGTGTTTGGATGTGTTGCGGAGAGCGCAGAGTTACTTCGTGCCGAAGGCGAAGAGCTTTTCTTTCGTCCGGATATAGATCTTGCCCCCCGCAAAGGCGGGCGAGGCCGCGAGATAGTCACCCAGATCGAGTTTGGAAAGCACGACCGGTTTGTCGGTGGCTTTCGCGTCCAGCACCAGCAACGTGCCGGACGTCGCGGCGAGGTAGATGCGATTGTCCATGAAGGTCGGCGAAACATAGTAGTCACCGGGCACGCCGAGACGCTGCTTTTCGTAGAGGATCTTCCCGGTGGTCGCATCGTAGAGCGTGGCGAAACCGCCGTCTCTCACCATGAAGAGCTTCCCGTCGTAGTAGAGCGGTGAGGCGACGTACGGCGCGCCCTTGTCGCTGTTCCACAAGACGTGCGTCTCGGTGATGTCACCGCGTCCGCCCGGCTTCACCGCGAGCACGGCGTTCTTGCCGCGCTTCATCCAGTTGAGGTTGCCTTCCCATTCGGAGCGCTCCCAATAGCCGTCCTTGTTCTTGTCGTTCACGTCGAAGAAGTCCTTGAATGGTGTGGGCGCCATCTCCGCGCGGGAGATGCGTCCGTCACCGTCCTTGTCCATCATCTTGAGCAGAGCGTCGAAGGTGGGCATCGGCTCGTCCGCACTGCCGCCGGGGCTCCACGTGGCGATGTAGAGATTTCCGTCCGCGCCGGGAGTCGGTGAGGTGCAGGGGTACGCGGAAAGTCCGCGGATGAGCCAGCGTTCCTCGCCGGTCTTGAGATCATAGCCCTTGGCGCGCGTATCCCCGAGGGCCACGAGCAAGCCGTCCCACACCACCGGGGAGCCGAAGCTGACGCGAAACTCCTCGCGGGAGCGCTTCCACACTTGCGCGCCAGTCTTCGCGTCGAAGGCGTAGAGACCATTGCCCGGCCCCACTTCGTCACGCAGCAGGTAGACCAGGCCATCGTGAATGATGGGCGAAGTGCCTGTGCCGAAGCCGTCTTTGCTTTGCGCCACCGGGAGCTTCACTGCCCACAACGCCTTGCCATCCAGGTCGAAGCAACTCAGTCCGTAAGAACCGAAGTAGCTTACCACGCGCTCGCCATCCGTGGTGCAGGTCGAGGCCGCGGGCGAGCCGAGCTTCTCCATGTACGCCTCCAGCTTGTCCGGTGTTATTTCGTGCCGCCAGGCGATTGTGCCATCCGCGAGATTCACGCCGAGCGTGACCAGCTTGCCATCCGCAAAGCCGGTGAGAAAAGCGCGCTCGCCGACAATGACTGGCGAAGACGAACCGCCGGGCAGCGCCGTCTGCCAAAGCAGATTCCGGGCGGTATCGAGCTCCGCGGGCAGAGCCTCAGTCGCCGCGGTGGATTGTCCCGCTGGGCCGCGAAATTGCGGCCACACGGAAGCCGCATGAACGGTGGAAGCGAGGGCTAAAAGTAGACAGAATTGACGCATAGTGGGTGGTGGTCGGTGGGTTGAGATCGGAAAAGGATTCGTTACCAGGCGATCTCTGCGCGCTCGCGTAGAAACTTGCCGGTGAGTGTCTGCGGCGCGTCGAGCGCCAGCCAGACAATGGTGTCCGCCCCTTGGTCGACGGACAGCGGCGCGGCAGCACCGCCCATGTCGGTCCGCACCCAGCCGGGCGAGACCGAATTCACGGCGAACCGGCGCAGGGCTGCCGCGAAATGTTGCGTGAGCGCATTCAGCGCCGTCTTGGACATGCTGTAAGCCGGCGCCCAGTCCTGCAGACCTTCGGCGAGTTGTCCCGCGCCGCTGGAGACATTGATCACCCGCGGCGCTTTGCTCTGCTCGAGCAGCGGCTGAAAGGCCTGCGTGACGAGCAGCGGTCCGACGGTGTTGGTGGCAAAGGTTTGCCGCGCGGTCTCTCCGTCGAGATCGAGCACGTTGCCACCATCATCGAGCAGGATCGCCGCGTTGTTGACCAGGACGTCGAGACGCTCCTCCTGCCGCCGGAGAGCCCGCACGGCGCTTTCGATACTCGGTGGATCGCTCACGTCGAGCGGTAGGAAATGCACGTCGCCCTTGATCGATGCCCGCGCCTTCTCGCCCGCTTCGCGCTGGCGTGCGGTCAGGTAGACACGCACACCGCGGGTCGCAAGCTGCCGCACGACTTCCAGGCCGATGCCTTTGTAAGCCCCCGTGACGAGCGCGATCTTCGGCGGAACACTCATTTGGGCGGACGCTGCAACTCCTCGGGAATGACCATGGCAAAAACCTTCTCGGTCTGGCGCAAGACCATGATCGGCGAAGGGACGCCGATCTCCGAAGCGACGAGCCGCTTGTGCAGGTCATCGATGTTGCGGATCGCGTGGCCCTTGAAGCCGACGATGATGTCGCCCTGCCGCAAGCCGGCGCGTGCCGCGGGGCTGTGCGCATCGAGCTCAGCGATCTGCACGCCGCGGTCCTGCGGCAGCCGGTGAAATCGCACGACGCGCGGGTGCAGCGGCACGTTCTGACCGGCCACCCCGATCGCACTGCGGCGGATGCGGCCTTCCTTGATCAGCCACGCGGCGACGAATTGCGCCGTGTTGCTCGCGATGGCAAAACAGATGCCCTGCGCCGGCAGGATGACCGCGGTGTTCACGCCGATGACTTCGCCCGCGCTATTCACGAGCGGGCCGCCGGAGTTGCCGGGGTTCAGCGCCGCGTCGGTCTGGATGATATCGTCCATCAACCGGCCCGACTCCGCGCGCATGCTGCGGCCGAGGGCGCTCACAATGCCCGACGTCACGGTTTGCTGAAAACCAAACGGCGAGCCGATGGCGACGGCGATTTGCCCGACGCGAATCGTGCCAGAATCCGCCAGCCGCACGTGCTGGAGACTCGGCGCGTCGATGCGCAACACCGCGAGGTCCGTGTCAGGATCTTCGCCGATGAGCTGCGCCGGAAACACGCGGGCGTCATGGAGCGTCACCTCGAACTTCCGACCCTGATGCACGACGTGCGAATTCGTCAGGATGAAGCCGTCGCGGGCGATGAGGAAGCCCGAGCCGCCACCGCCGCGGTTCCCGTCGCTTTCCACGCGAATGTTGACCACGGAAGGCGCGACGCGATTGACGACCGCGTTGACGGTGCGCGAATAACCGTCGAGCAGCGCATCGTCCTCGACGGGCGTGGTGTCGGCGAGGGGCGCGGGAGGGGTGGCATTGTCGTTGCGGACCGGTTGATATTCCCGCTCGCGACGCCCTTGGAATTCAGGATGGATTTTCATGGCTTTAGTAATGACGCACACGCGTCAAGTCGCGTTCACTGGTTAGAAGGCGGATTTGACGACGCCGCCGTCCGCGCGCCAGATGGCGCCGGTCGTGGCGGAGGCCAGCGGGCTCGCCACAAAGGTTACGAGATCGGCGATTTCCTCCACGGACTCGAAGCGCTTGATGAGCGAGTTGGGCCGCACCTTCTCGAAGAATTCCTTCTCGAATTCCTCGAACGGCTTGCCCCCGGAAAGCTGGTCCACAAAGGTTTCCACGCCTTCCGAGCGCGTCGGGCCGGGCAGCACCGAATTGACCGTGATGCCCGTCCCGGCAGTCAGTTCAGCCAGTCCGCGCGCCACCGCGATCTGCGCGGTCTTGGTCATGCCATAGTGGATCATCTCGGGCGGGCTTTGCAGGGCCGATTCGCTGGATATGAAAATAATGCGGCCCCAATTGCAGAGCCGCATGCCGGGCAAATACAGCCGGCTGAGGCGGACGCCACTAAGGACGTTCACCTCGAAAAATCGCCGCCAGTCATCATCGGGAATCTCCTCGAACGGCTTCGGCTCGAAGATGCCGAGATTGTTGACCAGCACTTCCACATTGGGAAAGCGGCGCGCGACTTCCGTGGCCGCGCTGTCGGTCGAGAGATCGCCCGCGAAAGTCTCCAGTTTCGCCCATGCGACTTTGGCGCGGATCCTGGCCAGGGCTTCATTGACGCGCGCCTCGGTGCGGCCGTTGATGATCACGCGCGCCCCTTCGGCGGCGAGCGAGGTGGCGATGGCGAGTCCGATGCCGGCGGTCGAGCCGGAGACGAGGGCGAGTTTGTCAGTCAGTTGCAGGTTCATAGAGAATTAGCCGTTCACGAGTTTCATCATCGCCGGCTGATAGCGTTCGCCGGTGATGGGAATGGCGGAGAGTTCCTCGCGGATTTGCTCCTGGTCCTCGGTCGTGAGCACGACTTGCAGTGCGCCGAGATTGTCCTCGAGATACTTGACCCGCTTGGTGCCCGGAATCGGCACGATGTTGTCGCCTTGCGCCAGCACCCAGGCGAGCGCGAGCTGTGCGGGCGTACAGCCCTTTTTCTCGGCGAACGATTTCACGGCTTCCGCCAGCTTGAAATTCGTCTGCAACGCGCCTTCGCCGAAGCGCGGGTAATTCGTCCGGCGCCAATCGCCCGCATCGAGATCGGAGACCTTCGTAATCGTGCCGGTCAGAAAGCCGCGGCCCAGCGGACTATAAGCGACGAGGCCGATGCCGAGTTCGCGGCACGTCGCGAGGACGCCGTTCTCTTCCACGTCGCGCGTCCACAGCGAATACTCGCTCTGCAGCGCGGCGATGGGGTGCACCGCCGCCGCACGGCGCAGGGTGTCCGCGCAGGCCTCGGAAAGACCGAGCGCGCGCACCTTGCCGGCCTTCACCAGCTCGGCCATGGCGCCGACGGTGTCTTCGATCGGCACATCGGGATCCACGCGGTGCTGGTAGAACAGGTCGATCACATCGATGCCCAGCCGTAGAAGGCTCGCGTCGCAGGCCCGCCCGGCATTGGCCGGCGAACCGTCCATGCCGTTGTGGCCCTGCGGCCCGATGCGAAAGCCAAACTTCGTGGCGACGACGAGTTTCGCCCGATCCGTCTCGCGCAGGAAACGCCCGAGCAGTTCTTCGTTTTTGTAGGGGCCGTAGACTTCCGCGGTATCGAGGAAGTTGCCGCCGAGCTCCACGTAGCGATGCAAGACGCGCAGCGATTCCGCCTCGTCGGCGGGACCGTAGGCGAAGGACATGCCCATGCAGCCCAGCCCGAGGGAGGTGACATGGAGAGATCCAAGTTGGCGGGTTTTCATAGTGAGCAAGGAATCGCTTTTGCCTCGGAAGGCGCGTTCAGTTCAGGTCGTTTTCGAGGACGATGCGGTAGCGGGCCTTGCCGCTCTTGAGGTGCTCGAAAGCGTCGTTGATTTTCGACATCGGGAAGAGCTCGGTCGTCGGCGCGATGTCGTGCCGCGCGGCGAAATCCAGCATCATGGCCGTGGTCACGGGGCTGCCGAGGGGCGAACCGGAGAACGAGCGCTGACCGACGATGAGCGGGAAGGCCGCCAGGCTCACTGGCTCGGCGATGGCGCCCACCGTGTGGAGGCGTCCTTTTGGCGCCAGCGCATTGATGTAGGCCGGCCAGTCGAGTTTCACATTCACCGTGGAGAGGATGAAATTGAAGCTGCCCGCCAGCTTCTCCATCTCCGCCCCATTGCGGGAATTGACCACGCTGTTGGCGCCGAGTTGCAACGCCTCGTCGCGCTTGGAGTCGCTGGAGGTGAAGGCGACGACATCGCAGCCCCAGGCGTGCAGGAATTTCAGCGCCATGTGCCCCAGGCCTCCGATGCCGACCACGCCGACGCGGTCAGTCGGCTTGACGCCGAATTGCACGATCGGGTTGAAGACGGTGATGCCGCCGCAGAAGAGCGGCCCGGCCTTGGCCGGATCGAGACCCTCGGGCAGCGGCGTGGTCCAAGCCCAGTGCGCCCGCACTTGTGTGCCGAAGCCGCCATGCCGGTGCACGATGGTGCCTTCCGCATTGACACAGAGATTGTGGTCGCCGCCCATGCATTGCCGGCAGGACATGCAGCTGCCCGAATACCAGCCGACGCCGACGACCTGGCCGACCTTGAGGTTCTTCACCTGGTCGCCGATCGCGACCACTTTGCCGACCACCTCATGGCCGCCGACGAGCGGATAGACCGACATGCCCCATTCATTGTCGAGCATCGAGAGATCCGAGTGGCAGACGCCGCAGTAGGAGACGGCCACGTCGACTTGTTCGTCGCCAAGTGGACCAGGGCTGTATTCGAAAGGGGTCAGCGGTGATTTCGCGGAGGTGGCAGCGTAGGCTTTGATGGTGGTGCTCATGGGTATTTGGTTTCGGTGGTTGGATTCACCACGAAGACGCGAAGGCACGAAGGAAAGAGGAGCGTGCCCCCCCCGCCCCCAAACCTTCGTGTCTTAGTGTCTTCGTGGTTCATTTTACGGTTCAAGAAATCAGACGTTCACGCCTTTGATCGGCTTCTTTTCCTTCGCCGCGTTGGCCGCCTGCCAGAGGTACCACGCGGCGGTCGTGCCATGTGGGCGCCAGCGCTCGGCGTGGGCCAGTAATTCCTTCGGCTTCGGCATCTCGTCCGCCTGGTAAGCGACACGGTACCCGTCCCGGATGCCGAAATCGTCCGCCGGAAAAACATCGGGTCGCCCCAGCTTGAAAATGAGCATCATCTCCACCGTCCAGCGGCCCACGCCGCGCACTTGGGTCAGGCGCTCGATGATTTCCGCGTCAGACATCTTGCGGATCGCGCGCAGGCTGGGAATGGTGCCATCGAGCGTCTTCGCGGCGATGTCGCGCAAGGCGGTGATCTTCGCCCACGAAAAACCCGAGGCGCGCAGGGCGTCGTCGCTCACCGTCGCCAGGTCGCTGGCGGAAGGGAATTTCTTCCCGGGAAAGAGCGCGCGAAAGCGGCGGAGGATCGCCTCGGCGGCGGTGCCGTTGAGTTGCTGATGCGCCACCGCGCGCACCAGCGCCTGGAAGGGTGTGTGGGCTTTCTCCGGCGTGATCGTGCACGGCCCGTGCACGCGAATGAGCCGGCGCATCACTTTGCAGCGCTTCGTCAGGTACTCGTGAGCTTCGGGCGTCATGGCAGTAACCGGGCGATCAATTTGGCGCAGGAGTAGGCATCGCGCCACCCGACAATGGTGAAGAATGTGCGGCTGCAGGGCCGCGGCCGATGAGCAGCACGCCCGCCGCGGTGAGCACGCAGAGGCTGCCGGAAATCAGAAAGGCATGGTCGTAAGCGCCTTCGTTCGTGCGGATGAGCCCGGCGCCCCACGCGGCCAGTGCCGCTCCCACCTGATGCGAAGCGATGATCCAGCCGAACATGATACCCACCTTCTCTCGGCCGAAGGTCCGCGCCGTGAGCGCGACGGTCGGCGGCACGGTGGCGATCCAGTCGAGCCCGTAGAAGACGGCGAAAAGCGAAAGCCGGTGCGTCTCCGGATGAAACGCGCTCGGCAGGAAGAGCAGCGAAAGGCCGCGCAGCCCGTAGTACATGCAGAGCAGCCAGCGATTGGAAAAGCGATCGGAGAGCCAGCCGGAAGCGGTGGTGCCAATCAGGTCGAAGATACCCATCACCGCCAGCAACCCGGCGGCGGTCACCTCGGGAATGCCGTGGTCCAAGCAAGCCGGCACGAGATGCGTGCCGATGAGCCCATTCGTGCTCGCCCCGCAAATGAAGAACGACCCGGCGAGCAGCCAGAAATCGCGCGAGCGGGCGCCGCTGCGCAGGCCGGCCACGGCTTCGGTAAAAGGGTTGCCCGCCGGCGCAGGTGCGGGCGCTGGTTCGTCGGAGGACAAACCGTACGGCCGAACGGCCCCGGCGGGACTGTCGCGCATAAAGAAGAAAATCAACGGCAACATCGCCAGGAGCACCCCGACGATGATGAAGACCGCGCTGCGCCAGCCGCTTTTCTCGATCACATGCGCGAGCAGCGGCAGGAAGAGCAACTGGCCCGTCGCCGTGCTGGCGGTGAGCGCGCCCATGATCAAGCCGCGATGGGAATGAAACCAGCGATGCACGATGGTCGCCCCGAGCACGAGCGCCGTGAGCCCGGTGCCCGAGCCGACCAGCACCCCCCAGAGCACCACGAGCTGCCACGACTGGTGCATCACCAGAGCCGTGGAAGCGACGCCCGCCGCGACCAGGGTAAAGGCCAGCAACATGATGCGACGCGGGCCATAGAGGTTGATGAACCCTGCGGCGAAGGGACCGATCAAGCCGTAGAGCAGCAGGTTGATTGAGACGGCGAAGGAGATCGTCGCCCGCGACCAGCCGAACTCGTGTTCGAGCGGCACGATGAGCACGCCCGGCACCGAGCGCACGCCTGCCGCGACGATGAGCGTGAGAAACGTCACCGCCACGACGACCCACGCGTAGTGAAAGTGCGCTGGTTTGCGGATGACGGGCAGGCTCACGGTGCAGTTTTGGTCTGAACTGATCCGGCTTTCAAGGCCGGCCGCCGAAGGTCACGTAGTCATCGAGGTCGAGCAGGTCGAACCAGGTCTTGATGTCTTCGCGCGTGGTCGAAAATTTGGCAACCGCTTCGGCGAAGAATTGCAGCGTCTCGGCGTCGCTGTCCGCGGCGCGCTGGATCTGGTAATGGCTCCATTGCGCGATCTCCCACGGCTCGCGCGGCGGCTTGGCATTGGCCTGGACCCAGGCGAGCATTTCGCTGTCGTTTTTGCCCGTGGCGACTTCGGCCTGCAGCGCGGCTTCGTCGATCCCGGTGAAGGTCAGGAAATGCCGGTCCATTCTTTGGATGCCGAAGCGGTATTCGCCATTCTTCCCTGCGATGAGCGCGCGGCATTTATCGAGGATCCGGGGCAGCATGACGTAACCGCCCAGCGTGATGCGCGGGCTACGGGGTGGGCGTTGCGTGAGGTCGGGAGAGGTGAATTGGTTCATTTGGTGTTGGTTCAGTGAGGAGTGCAGGGTAGTCGGTGTAGCCCTTCGCGCCTGGGCATGGTTTCAGGATGGGAAGACGGAACGGCGCGAGCGCCGGAGGCGCGCCAGAGAGTAGCCGGTGGCGTCAGCCACCGGATGGGCAGAAGAAAACACGTCAGCCCCGGCAGGGGCGCTAGAACCGCGTCGCGCCGATGTCGGCTCCACATTAAAATGTGGAGCGATCTTTAAACGCGACCCGCATGAGGGCAGCACAGAACGGAAACTGGAGTCGCTTCCTTGAGCCCGGCTTTCCCAGCACCGACGGCGCGGTGCCCTCCAGGGCGGTATCTGATTCGCGGGGCTCATTAC
Source organism: Chthoniobacter sp. (assembly GCF_040003245.1). Classification (NCBI taxonomy): domain Bacteria; kingdom Pseudomonadati; phylum Verrucomicrobiota; class Spartobacteria; order Chthoniobacterales; family Chthoniobacteraceae; genus Chthoniobacter; species Chthoniobacter sp. The sequence goes on along the minus strand of NZ_JBDUCX010000087.1, from coordinate 5,979 downwards.
TTTGCGGTGGTAGGATTTGCGGGCACTGCGGCCGGCGCCACGGTGGTCCCATCGCGCAGCGTGTCATTGGGATTGGCCACGAAGCGCGTGCCGGCGGGCAGGCCGCTGGAAAGCTCGATGGTCTTGCCGAGGTCGCGGCTGATCACCACCGAGGCAAGCAGCACCTTGTTGTCGGCGCCGAGCGTGGCCACTTGCGGGCCGGAGGTCTGGAGAATGAGCGCGCGCGCCGGGATGGTGATCGGCGGTTGCTCGCGCTGCACCTTGAACTTCACCTCGGCAAACAAGCCGGGCACGAGTTCGGCGGCATCATTCGAAACGTGGATCTCCGTCCGCAGGGTGCGCGTCGCGGCATCGAGCGAGCCGGCGGTGCGCACGACCTTGCCGGGGAACGTGCGCCCGGGCACTTCCTTGAAGGACAGATCGACGGACTGGCCGACGCTCACGAAGCGATAGTAGCTCTGCGGCACGTTCACGAAAGCGCGCAGGGTCTGGAGCTGTTCCATGCGGTAGAGCACGCGAATCTCGTCATTCAGGTCGCCCGTCACGAGCTGGCCCACTTCGATGTGGCGCTGCGTGACGGTGCCGTCGAAGGGCGCGATGATCTTTTGGAAACCGCGCTGGCGGGTGAGCCGTTGCAGCGTGGCTTCGGCGGCGGCGAGGTCCGCCGTACGGGCCTCCATCGCCGACTGGCGTTCGTCCACTTCCTGCGGCGCGACTACGCGGCTCTTGCCGAGTTGATTCCAGCGCTCTGAGGTGGTCTGCGCGATTTTCAAGTTGGCGCGCGCCTGGGCGAGCGTCGCCGTGGCGACGTTGACCTGCTCATCGAGCTCCGGCGTTTCGATCTCCGCGAGGAGATCGCCCGCTTTCACCTTGGCGCCGATATCGGCGACGATGGTCTTCACGTAGCCGTTGACACGAGGATAAATCGGCGTCGACTGCTGCGCCTCCACGCTGCTTGGCAGGGTCAGTTCCGCGCCGGCGTCACCGGCCACGGCGGTGGCGACGTTGACGATCGGGTCGGGCGAAGCGGCGGCCAATTTCTCGAGCTGGGCGCGGTGCAGGAGGCGCGGGACCAGCCCGGCGGCCAGCAGCGCGGCGGTCAGCAGGGCAGTGCTCAGCAGGAGCACCGGCGCCTTCCAGCGGGAGCTGGTCGGGACGACTTCGGGTGTGGATGTTTCGGGTGGTGCGGCTTCGGTTTTCATGGCGTCGATCATTGGGCGGTGGCGTGTTCTTCGACGGAGGGAACGCTCACGGTGAGAGCGTCGAGAGGCACTTCGGTATCTTCCGCGAGAATCGGATTCGGCACGCGGCGCAGCAGGCTGAACACGACCGGCACGAAGAAGAGCGTGGCCAGCGTGGCCATGCTCAGCCCGCCGATCACGGCGCGGCCCAGCGGCGCGTTTTGTTCGCCGCCCTCGCCGAGGGCCAGGGACATGGGCAGCATGCCCAGCACCATGGCCAGGGCGGTCATGAGCACGGGGCGCAACCGCACGCTGCCCGCGGTCAGCGCGGCGCCGATGCTGTCCTTGCCCGCGAGCATTTGCTGGTTGGCAAAAGTGACCATCAGGATCGAGTTTGCCGTGGCCACACCGACGGCCATCATCGCGCCCATGAGGCTGGGCACATTGAGCGTCGTGCCGGTGAGATAAAGTCCCCAGATGATGCCCGCGAACGCACCGGGCAGCGCCATGATGATGATGAATGGATCGAGCCAGCTCTGGTAGTTCACCACCATGAGAAAGTAGACGAGCACGATCGCGGCGAGGAAGCCGATGCCCAGGCGGGTGAAGGCCGACTCCATGTCGGTGACCAGGCCCTTGACGTAGATGCGATTGCCCGGCGCGAGCTGCGGCTCGTACTCGGCGATGACCTTGCGAATGTCCGTGACCACGCCGCCCAGGTCGCGGCCCTGCACATTGGCGAAGACGTCATACACCGGCTGGATGTTGAGATGGCTGGCCGAGCCGGCGGCCGTGCCGCGCTCCATCGTGGCAAAATTACCGAGCAATTGGGACTCGCCGTTTTTCGTGGCGATCGGAGTGCGCAGCAGCGAGTCCGTGGAATCGACGAGATGCACCGGCGTCTTCACTGCGATGAGGTAGGGGCGCCCGGCCACGGGATCGACCCAGTAGTTCGGCGTCACCTGCGAACTCGACGCGAGGGTGATCATCACGTCATTGGCGACGTTGAGTTGACTGATGCCGCTCTCCGCGAGCCGCGTGCGATCGACGGTGAGGCGTAACTCCGGCGCCGCGACGTCCTGGTGCAAGTGTACGTCCACGGCGCCCGGGATCTTCGCGATCTTGTCGCGCAGGGCGCGGGCGATTTCGAGATTGGCCGCCTTGTTGTAACCGGCGATGCGGATGTCGATGGGTGACTTCAGGCCGAAGTTCAGGATCTGGCTGATGATGTCCGCGGGCTGGAAATAGAAGGTCAGGTCAGGAAATTTTTCCTTCAGGTGCGTGCGCAAATCGGCGGCATAGGCGGGCGCGCCTTTCTTCCGTTCGTGCTTGAGCGCGATGAGGATTTCGCCGTCCTGCGTGCCGAGCGTGGCGCTATCGCCGAAGGCCAGGTTGTACTGCTCGGAAGGCACCCCGATATTGTCGATGACCATGACCACGTCTTCAGCGGGAATGGTTTTGCGAATCTCCGCTTCCACGGCGGAGAAGATCTTTTCCGTCTCCTCGAGGCGCGTGCCGCTGGCGGCCACGACGTGCAGGCGAATCTGGCCGGCGTCGACGATCGGGAAGAAATCGCGACCGATCCATGGCAAGGCTACAAAGGCACTGCCGAGCAGGATGGCGAACGCCGTGATGACCGCCACGCGATGACCCAGCGCCCAGGCGAGCACGTTGACATAGAGGCTGCGCAGCCGCTCGAAGCCGTCGTTGAAGCTCTTGTGGATGCGCCCGAAGATGTTCGTCGGCGTGGCGTTCTCCGGCGTGTGCGATTCGCTGGCCAGCAGGTATTTTACCAGCACCGGGACCACGGTGCGCGAGAGGATGTAGCTGGTGAAGACAGCGAAGACCACGGCCAGCGCAAAGGGCACGAAGAGGAACTTCGCCGGACCTTCCAGCAGCACCACGGGCACGAAGACGATACATATGGAGAGCGTCGCGACGAAGGCCGGCACGGCGATCTGCTGCGCGCCGTCGAGGATCGCCTGCTGGAGCGGTTTTCCCATGGCCAGATTGCGATGGATGTTCTCGATCTCCACGGTGGCGTCATCGACCAGGATGCCAATGGCCAGCGCGAGGCCGCCGAGCGTCATCACATTGATGGAATAGCCCAGGGCGCTGAGCACGGCGATGGAGGTAAGGATCGAGAGCGGGATGGAGATGAGCACGATGAGCGTGCTGCGCCACGAGCCGAGGAAGAGCAGGATGGCCGCGCCGGTGAGACACGCGGCGATGAGGCCCTCGTGCAACACGCTGTCGATGGCCCGCGAGACGAAGGTCGATTGGTCGAAGAGCAGGCCGATCTTCATCCCCGGAGGCGCGCTCGCCTGGATGCTGGGCAGCAGCTTCTTCACGCCATTGACGATATCGAGCGTGGAGGCGTTGCCGTTGCGCAGGATGGTGAGCAGCGTGCCGCGCACCCCGTTGGTGCGGACGATGTTGGTTTGCGTGGCGTAACCGTCGTGCACGTAGGCCACGTCGCGCACGTAGATGGTGACGCCGTTCACCGTCTTGATCGGGATGTCATTCAGCCGCTCGACGACTGTCGGGCTGTTGTTCAGCGTCACGCGGTAATCCGTCTCCGCGATGCGCGCCCGGCCATTGGGTAGCACAAGGTTTTGCACGGTCACGGCGTCATTCACTTCGCGAGCGCTCAATCCGCGGGCCTGCATGGCGGCGGGATCGAGGTCGACCATCACGGTGCGCACTTTGCCGCCGTAGGGCGTGGGCAGGGTGATGCCGTTGACCACCGCGATCTGCGTGCGGATGCGGAAGATGCCGTAGTCGTAGAGATCGGTCTCCGACATCTGGTCGCTCGCCAGGCTCATCTGTACGATGGGCACGCTGGCCGCGGTGTAGCGTAGGATGATCGGCGGCTGCACGCTCGGCGGCATGCGGCGCAGGATGGCTTGGGAGACGGCGGTCGCTTGCGCCAGCGAGTCGGAGATCTTGACGCCCGGATGAAAGTGCAGGCGGATGATGCCCACGCCGTCGATCGTCTGCGACTCCATGCGCTCGATGTCGTTGACGTTCGAACTCAGCGCGAACTCCGAGTAGATCGTGATGCGCTGCTCGAAATCCGTGGTCGAGAGACCGTTGTAGGTCCAGATCACCGAGATGACCGGGATATCGATGTCGGGAAAGATGTCCTTCGGCGTCCGGATGATCGAGATGATGCCCATGATGACGATGAGCACCGACATGACGATGAAGGTGTACGGACGGCGAAGCGCGAGACGGACGATCCACATAACTTGGGTGCGGGTGCGAGTGCGACGGGCGTGCGGTTTGAGGTGGGCCGCAGCCGGTTGGCGGCTGCGGCCCCCTGCGTGGGCGCGGTTACTTCGTGTTGTTGGGTCGGGTCGAAGTCACCGCTCTTGGGTTGGGTGATATTTTGCGCTTACGCGGCCGCGAGCGATTCGAGTTTCTCGAGGATGTTCTTCTTCGCGATCGTGCCCACGGCGTAGTCGCGGACCTGGCCGCCTTTGAAAAAGAGCAGGGTCGGGACGGCGCGGACGCCGAAGCGGCTGGCCAGCTCTGGATGGTCGTCGATGTTCAGCTTGGTGACTTTGAAACGGTCGCCTTGCGTGGCGGCGATCTCGTCGAGCGCCGGGGCGATCATCCGGCAAGGGCCGCACCAGGGCGCCCAGAAGTCGACGAGCACCGGTTTGTCGGATTGCTCGACTTCGGTATTGAACGTGGTCGGGTCGATGTTGGTTGGCTGGTTCATAAGATTGATTTGGTCAGGCTGCGGTCTGGAGAGAGCGCGAGCTGTGGTCGAAGGGGTGGTGATGGTCGTCGAGCGAGGCGAAGACCAGGCGGGCCTTCTCCTCGGCGAGGGCCGGGAAGAAGAGGTTCGGGAAGCCGGTTTCCTGCGCCACTTCCACGGCCTCATCGAGGACGCGGCGAATGAGCGGCGGCGGAACCCGAACCCCAAATTCACGCATCAGCCGGGCCGCTACGGTGCGCCGCAGATCGCCGGCGAGATGGGCGAGGGAGCGGATCGATTGGGGCTTGGTAGCGAGGAGTTTGGTTCGGTGGTTCATGGTAGTCGGTTGGTTACATGGTGAGTTTTGAAATAGACCAGTCGTCTATGGTCTACTCAGCGAAAATACGCATCAGGCAAGAGAGAGATAGGTCCGAATGAACATCGCGGCGGCCCGCAATGGGGTGACGCTCTTTTCGACCTGCATGCGCTGGTTGGCGCCCATCCAAAGGTCCTGCGCCATCGCAGCAGTGGCGGCGGCGTTAAGTTCCTTGCGGAAAACGCCTTTCTCCTGGCCTTCGAGGATCACTTTCTCCAGGAAGCCGCGCCATTCGCGCATGCCCTCGGCCAGGACGGCCCGCATATCGTCGCTAAAAGTAGCCACTTCACTGGCCAATTTTGCCACCAGGCAGCTACACTGGCAGGAATTGCCCATCAAATTGGCGATCGCCAGGTCATAATAGGCCGCGAGGCGCTCGGCGGGATCCGCGGAAAGCTCGGTGGTGAGCAGCGCCTTGCGCTTGAAAACCGAGGCGTCGGCCACGTAGTGTTTGAGGAGTTCGACCCCGAATTGCTCCTTCGACTGGAAGTAGTGGTAGAAGGAACCCTTGGGGACTTTGACTGCGGAAAGGATCTCGTTGAGCCCCACCGAATGGAAGCTCTTCTGGAGCATGATCTCCTCCGCCGCATCAAGGATGCGCTCTTTGGTAGTCGTGGTTGCGGGGGCGGTGCTCATTGCGTGTGAAAACAATTAGACCAGTCGTCTAGTGGTGTCAAAAGGATTTTTAACAAAATAAATTAAGGGGCTCATTTTTC
>NZ_JBDUCX010000086.1:0-24922 GCF_040003245.1 Chthoniobacter sp. | reverse complement strand
ATGCGCCACCATGCGAACTCGTCATCACTGCTTAGAGTCGGTTCCGCAGGATCATACGCGATGACGATCTCGTGAACGTGACCAGGCAAAGCCTGAGCGAGCGATTTCCGTGCTGCACAAAGCTGATCGCGAATCGCGGCCGATTTTGGCGAGAGCAGGCACCTGGCAAGATCCGTCGCCTGCATGATTCGCTCGACGGCCCCGGCAGGCGGAAAACTTTTTCGGCGGGCGAGGTCGATCACCGTCTCGACCAGCCAAAACCGCACCCGAAATTCAGCATGCGTTTGAAGGTAGGCGCTGCCAAGCGACTCAATGCGGATGCCGTCTCCACCAGCATCATCCGCGAGCTGGGAAAAACGCTGACGAAGCCGCGCCAGGTAAGCCATCACCTGTCGGCGAAAATGCTCGCGCTCAGCGTCGTCGTGCAGATGCCAACCGGACGCGTAACAATCCGTTTCGATCATCATCGCTCGGTGGTTTCGGGCAGCTCCAACTGCAGTTCCGGGGCCTCGCTCAGCACATACAGACAGCGCAGGGCGGTGTAGTATTCTGCGATCATTTTCCACCGCGCCGCGAAGCGCTGGCCAAGATCGTCGAGCGGCTGTCCGGCGAGATAGTTCATTAAGGCGCGTCCCGGCGAAGGTTGATGGAGATGAGTCGCGATGAGCAACGCGCCGTCTCCTTTGGGCAAGACCCAAAGGTTTACAGCTTCCTCCGGTGCCGCGGCTCGGAAACGCTCAAGCAGCGGGCTCAGGCGGGTGAACGTGTCGCCGGCCACACCGACGCCAGGCACGCCATGAAAGTACTGTCGCTGAACGCGGTAATAGTAGCTCTTCGCCTGCTCAATGGTTTTGATTTGGGCGATTTCCGATGCATCGAGATTTGGTATTACGCGGTTCATAGGTAAGGCTATTGGGAGTCTTTCTCCGAATTTGAACGCGGAGTGGCATTTTCTTTCGGCAGGATCTGGTTCGCAGGCTCGGGCATGACCTGGCTGTGGTAGCGAGCGACAAATGCATCGAGCGGGAAGACCTCCGCCAAAGCCGCGCGAAGCTCGGTGCAGATCCGGACATGCCCATTCATCGCTTCATCTGCGGCTCGTGCGATTCGCACGCACAAGGGCTGAATCAAACGCGAGTGAAGAAGGTGATAAGTCATCCCGAGGTTGATCGCAACTTCACCCATCGGCTCTTCGCTAAACGCGAGCGCGAAGTAGGCGTTATACAAACTTTCGTCAGTAATGAGCGAATCAAGAGCCTCCGTGAGGGCACAACGCAGGTGGCCTTCCCATCGATCCACCGGCCGCTTTGCAGCGATTTTTTCGCGGTCTTCATCAATGATGGGACGCGTGGACCAGGACCAACGCAGACCGCGGGCAACGCCATGCGCCACCATCGGCGTAAGGCGCCGCGCAAGGTAAGCCTCGTAACCCCAAGTCACGACATCGTCGCCGATGATCGTGCCGACCTCATAGCCCGGCGCGAGTTCGGCCCAGAACGTAAGAACCATGCCTGCGACATCGGGCAACAACTGGCGCAGACTGTTTGGATCCACCTTCAGATCGGCGAGCGCCGCACGGACTTGGCGATCGACGTAAAGTCCGGAAAGCCGCGTGTCGCTGAGCGCGAGGCGGGCCAGCGGCGGTTCCCAGGATTCGATCGGATAGCGGAAAAGCTTGTTGGTTTCCTTGCAGGCCGCATGAAAACCCGCGGAGTCGGCGAGCGCAGCGACGTCGGTGGTGCCCGGGAATAGGTTCAGCGCGGTATCCACCATTCGCGGCGTCCAATGCAGATGCGCGTTTGCCGCGAGCAGCGTTTGCCATGTGATGTCGCGATCATGAAGCCGCTGAGCCGCGGTAGGCGTATGGTTTATCATACGCGAGATACCGAAAGCCCTCAGCCATCAGCTTTGGGAGTGAGTCACCACCTCGTCTCGGCAGGGGCGAAAATGCAGCCTCTCTATCAACCAGCAAATAAACTCGGCGCGTGAATACGTTCCTCGAACTCCTGTCCGCCCGATTTTGGTCTGTTGCGAGTGCTTCGCCTTGAAACCAGAATTCACTTCAGGTCCAGCGACGGGAAGTCACCGCGACCATGCGTCCGAGCACGTAGGAGATGCTGAAGGTCGCCTCCCACAGGAAAGACCGGCTCGGGGCACTCCCCCCACTTGCCCATCCTCCACATCCCGAGCCGGTTTTCCAACCACGCACGCATTTCAACATAGCTCGGTGGACAAAGGCTGTCTGACCCTTCGGGAATTTCCTTGTCCGCGGACGAATGCACCATTCACAGTTCCTACATGGCGCGTCTGAAATCTGCCGTCCGCATCTCCCAGTCCACTCAGTTCTCGCGTCCCCCTTTGGAGCGGATGATGCGACTGCACCAACGGCTCATTGCCGGCGATTTCCCAAACTGCCGGAAACTGGCTGACGAACTGGAGGTATCCACGAAAACCATCCAGCGGGACATCGACTTCATGCGCGACCGCCTTGGATTGCCGATCGAATACGATCAGCTTCACTTCGGCTTCATCTACACCGAGACGGTCACCCATTTTCCCAGTGTGGAGGTTTCAGAGGGTGAAATCGTCGCGCTCTTCGTGGCCCAAAAGGCTCTTGAGCAGTATCGGGGCACATCGTTTGAGAAGCCTTTGCGAACCGCGTTCGGGAAAATCACCGAAGGACTCAAGGACCGCATAGGGTTCCAGTGGGGCGACGTGGATTCGGCGATTTCGTTCCGCGGGATCGGCACGAGTGTCGCAGACCTTGAACTTTTCGAGACGGTCAGCCGGGCGGTCCTCGACTCGCACGAAGTGGAGTTTGAATACAAAAAGCTCGGCAGCTCCAGACACGAAACACGGCGGGTCCAGCCTTACCATCTCGGGTGTGTGGAAAATCAGTGGTATCTGTTCGGCTTCGATTTGGTCCGCAGGCAGATTCGGACATTTGCCCTGCCCCGGATGCGCAAGTTGCGGGACACGCGGAGCGGATTCCGGCGCCCGGCCGATTTTTCGATCACGCAGCACTTGAGCGACAGTTTTGGGGTTTTCAGAGGAAAGGCCCGGCATCGCGTGCTCATCCACTTCGATGCGTTCGCGGCCCGGCTCGTCAGCGAGCGCCAGTGGCACCCGACGCAAAAGATTAAGCGACTCGCCGACGGCGAAATCGAACTGAGCATGACGCTCGGAAGTCTGGAGGAGGTTGAGCGCTGGATTCTGAGTTGGGGCGAGCACGCTTCCGTCCTTGAGCCGGCAGCAATGATTCGACGAATCCGGGAAGTGGCGGAGACCTTGGGGAGGCGCTACGCAAAATGATTCTGGGGTAGGACCGCGGATGTCCCCCCGCGCGTGCTATCGTTCGAGGATATGAAAACCGATTGTCATCTCGATTACGAAACGGTGCTCTCTGGACGCGCGGAAGCGGTGCATCTCGCGTTGGTGTTCCGGGCAGAAAAGCAGGCATCCGCTCGCCAGACACCTTTCGCGTTCGGGCTGGTGATCGACAACAGCGGGTCGATGGCCGGTAAGCCTCTCGAATACGCCAAATCGGCAGCGGCCATGGTGCTCAAGAATCTGCGAGAAGACGACCGCTTCGGGCTCGTTGTCTTCTCCGATTCTGCGCGCACCGTCATTCCGCTCCAAGTCGCCACCGACAAAGCGCGCCTCCAGGCGGCCATCGCCGACATTCGCGACGAAGGCTCCACGAATCTTACGGCTGGCTGGATGCTCGGGCGCGACGAAGTGGCAAAGGCACCGGCTGATGTTCCGCGGAAGCTCCTGCTGCTCACGGACGGGCATCTGAATCAAGGCATCATCGAACCGGCGCAGGTCCGGCAAATTGTCGGCAGCGGTCTGGAGAAGGAGCGCATCCGCACCAGTTGCCTCGGCTTTGGCGACGGCTACAACGAGGACCTGCTGGATCAACTCGCGAAGGCTGCCTCCGGTGCCATGCACGATGCCGCGTCGCCGGAGAAATTTCCCGGCATCTTCCGCCAGGAACTTGAATCGCTCCTCGCGCTCAGCGCGCAGAATTTGCGCGTGCGGGTGCGGAAGCTCCACTATTGCAGCGGCCTCGCTCTGCTCAGCGACTACCCGATCGTCGCTCTTCCGGAGGGAGGCGTCGAAATCATGGTGGGCGATCTGGTCAGTGAGGAGCAGCGCGTTCTTGTACTCGCGCTCGAAGTTCTTCCGATCCCGCCCCTCGCTGACGGCACGCCGGCCGCATCGATCGAGGGTGAGGCGCTGCTCGACGTGGAACTCGCCTACGACGAGATCACCGAAGCGGGAATTACCTCCCGAACGGAGCAGCGCACCATTCGTCTGTCCGCCGTGCAAAACGCCGCCGACGTGCGGATCAACGAGCAGGTCGTCGAATGGGTGGCCGCGCAGGAAGTCGGGCGGGCGATTGCCGAGGCCATCGCCGAGCGCGACCGCGGTGATGTGGATGCCGTGCGCCGCCGGTTGAAGGAGTTGAGGGAACGACTCGCCCGCTACGGCTGCGCGGACAGCATCAAGAAGGCGCTGGAGAACCTCGCCGAATTTGAGGCCGCGAGCGAGCAGTGGGGATCGCGTGCCCGGAAGATGAGCCGCTCGTTTTCCACCCGGTCGCGGAAGACCAGTTCCTATTACGAGAGCCAATTCGGCGACGAGCCACCGATCAAAAAGCCCGAGGATGAAGACCCTGCAACGTGACCCGTGGATGGGCGGGGCTTTTAGTCCTGCCCGGAGACAATGCATGATCGTCTCCACTCGCCTGCCCGATCGTCACCGCCGATGAAAAGGCGCTCCGGCCAACTCGTCTTTTCGCCAAGCGATCTCATCACCTACCTCGCGTCGCCATTCGCGTCGTGGATGGATCGCTACCGCTTGGAGAATCCCGATGCGGTCACGCCGGACGAAGCGACCCAGGACCAAAAGCTCATCGCTGCGACCGGCGACGAACATGAACAAACGGTGCTGGGGGAACTGAAGACTGCGGTGGCGGGTTTGGTCGAGATTCCAAAGACCGATCCCGAAGTGGCTCGGACGCAGACGGTCTCAGCCCTCAACGCGAAGGCTCCCATCATCTACCAAGCGGCGCTGGAAAGTGGGCGTTTTGCTGGCTTCGCCGATTTTCTCACGCTCGACGCGGCGGGGCGGTATCAGGTGTGGGATACGAAACTCGCGCGCTCGCCCAAGCCGTATTACGCCGTTCAGCTCTGCTGCTATTCAGAAATGCTCGCCGCGGTGGTGGGCACGCCGATGCCGGAAACATTTGGGATCATCCTCGGCACCAAGGAAAAGGTGGAGTTCCGCGTGGAGGACTTCCTCCACTACTACTGCCGGATCAAGGCGAGCTTCCTCGCCATGCAGGATGGCTTCACCGGGAATATGGCCGATCGCCCGGAGCCGCTTCCACGTGCGGACCACGGCCGCTGGGCGTCCCATGCTGAAAAGTTCTTCACGGGAGCAGACCACCTCGTGCAGGTCGCCGGGATCAGCGTTGGTCAGATTAAAAAGCTCAAAGGCGCTGGCATTGCCACCATGGCCCACCTCGCCGCCGCCTCGGGAAAATCCATCCCCAAACTCGCGAGCGAGTCGCTGGAAAAACTCGTCGCCCAGGCCCGGGTCCAGTGCCAGACGCGTGCGGAGCGGATCGCGAAACCTGATGCCCCGCCGTGTTACGAGATTCTGCCACACATCGGCGCGAATGGTGAGCCCGTGGGGCTCGCCGCTCTGCCGCCGGATCATCCCGCGGATGTCTTCTTCGACATGGAAGGCTACCCGTTGGTGGCGGGCGGGCTGGAATACCTCTTCGGCGCCAGCACGAGGAACGGGCAGCCCGACTCATTCGATTTCCACGACTGGTGGGCGCACGACCGTGACGGAGAAAAGCGCGCCTTCGAGGGCTTCGTGGACTGGGTGTACCGGCGCTGGCAGAGCGCGCCCGGAATGCACATTTACCATTACGCCGCCTACGAGGTCAGCGCGGTGCGGCGGTTGAGCACCCGCCACGACACCCGCCAGGATGAGGTGGATCAGCTCCTCCGAAATGAGGTGTTCGTCGATCTCTACCAAATCGTCAGCCACGGCCTGCGCGTCGGCGAGGGCAGCTATTCCATCAAGACGGTCGAACGCCTTTACCGGCCGAAGCGCGCCACCGACGTAGCCACAGCCGCTGAGTCTATCGTCCAATACGCCCGATGGATCGAGAGCAAGCAGCCGCGGGATTGGAGAACGAGCGGCATCCTCAAGGGCATCCGCGACTACAACGAGGACGACTGCAAATCCACGGCCGAGCTGTTGCAGTGGCTTCGGAAAGCCGCCGGAGAAAAAGGGATCGCGGCGGCGCATGCCGTTTCGACCGCGGCCCCATCGGCGCCACCGGTATTGTCGCCCGAGATCGTCGCCCGGCTGAAGACAGCGGAAAACCTTCGTCAGCAGGGCGACGCCGTCTCGGTGGTGCTCGCGGATCTGATCGACTTTCACCGCCGTGAAGAAAAACCCATGTGGTGGCGGATGTTCGACCGCGCCGTGGCGACACCGGACGTTCTCCGCGACGACGCCGGCTGCATCGAGGGCGTGCACGCTGTCGGCTTTCCCTCGGTCGACAGGCAATCGCTCATTCAGAAATTCCGATTCGATCCCGCGCAGGAGTGCAAGCTAACCGCCGGAGACAGGTCGCGCGTAATGTTCACCTACAATCTGGAGAAGGTTTCCTTGTCCGCGTTGCATGCATCCGCGGGTGAGCTTTCGCTCAAGATCAGCAAGAGAGGATTGGACGAGAAATTCGGAGGAGCTTTCCCTCAATATGGGTCGCTCCTCCCGGACGAGTATGTCTCATCCGGGTCGATTCAGACCGCGCTGACCGAAGTCGCCGCCCGGCACTTGTCAGGCAACCTCCACGCACCAGTCGCCGCGCTTTTGAATCGGGTGCCTCCCGCGACGCAGCTCCAAAATGTCGGTGAGACGTCAACGCAGGCCGGCATCCGCGTGACCGGCGCGATGTCCGGCGGATGCCTCGTGGTGCAGGGGCCGCCGGGCACCGGGAAGACCTACACAGCTTCACGGGTCATCGCCTCGCTCCTCGCCGCCGGTCGATCAGTTGGCGTCGCGTCCAACAGCCACAAGGCGGTGGTCAATCTTCTCGCCGCGTGCGGCGCAGCAGCGCGCGAAATCGGCGGCGATGTCCGGGGCATCAAGGTCGGTGGTGATGCCGGAGATCCGCTATTTTCCACCAATCCCGGCCTGCGGCACATCGCGGACAACACTGCCGGGCGTGGTGCTTACAATGGAGGCATCGTCGGCGGAACCGCGTGGCTCTTCACCCGGCCCGAGTGGGAAGGCGTGCTCGATTTCCTGTTCATCGATGAAGCCGGGCAGGTCTCGTTGGCCAATGCCGTGGCGATGTCCCGGTGCGCGCGGAATCTCGTGCTCCTCGGCGACCAGATGCAGCTCGAACAGCCTATTCAAGGCTCGCATCCCGGCGATGCCGGACTTTCCGCGCTGCAATACGCGCTCAAGGACACCGCCGCCAGTCGGCCGGATGCGCCGGTGCTGCACGCCGTCGTGCCCGCCGACTACGGTCTTTTCCTCGGCGAAACGCGGCGGATGCACCCGTCGGTTTGCCGCTTCATCTCCGGGAGCATTTACGAAGGGCGCCTCGGTTCCCATGCCGACTGCGCCCGGCAAAAGATCGTGATCCCGCCGAACGCCAACGGATTCATCACCCGCGAAAGCGGCATCGTCTTCAGCGGCATCGAGCACGATGGCAACATCCAGCGGAGTGACGAGGAGGTCGAGCGCGTGAAGGCCATCTATCACGAGCTGCTCGGCCGTCCCTACACCGCCAAGGATGGGACGACGAAGCCGCTCGCCTTGGAGGACTTCCTGTTCATCGCCCCTTACAACGCCCAAGTCCGCGCTCTTCAGGCCGCGCTTCCCACCGACGCCCGCGTCGGGAGCGTGGACAAATTTCAAGGACTCGAAGCCCCGGTCTGCATCCTCTCGCTCTGCTCCAGCTACGGCGAATACGGCTCCCGCGGCCTCGCCTTCATCCTCGATCGCAACCGCATCAATGTCGCCGTCTCCCGCGCCAAATGCCTGGCCGTGGTCGTCGCCGATCCCCGCATCGCCGGCGCCACCGTCGGTTCGCTGGAGGAAATGCGCCTGATCAATCTGCTCTGCAAGCTGGCGGCCATCTCCGCCGTGCCATAAGGACGCTGCGGAAAATCTTCCACCTCCAAGAATATGTCGTCAATGAACTGGCCCCAACTGCTGTCCGATCACCGAATGGCCCGGGCAAATCCGATGAAGCGACAAGCCCATCGGCTACCTTGGCAGACTGACTACGACCGGATCACCTTCAGCTCCGCGTTTCGTCGCTTGCAGGATAAAACTCAGGTCTTTCCACTTTCATCCAGTGACTACGTTCGGACTCGGCTGACCCACAGCATGGAGGCGGCGACCGTCGCCAAGTCCCTTGGAGGTATGGTCGGCGTTTATCTAAAAGATAAAGGACTTCCCGAGGACATTCATCCGCTGGAGGTGGGAATGATCGTGTCTGCCGCCGCTCTGGCTCACGACATCGGAAACCCTCCGTTTGGTCATTCAGGGGAAGACGCGATCCAGACCTGGTTCAAAAAATCGAAAAGCGTTGAGACTCATTGTGAGTCAATGACGCCGCGGCAGCGGGCAGACTTTGAGCGATTCGAGGGCAATGCTCAGGGCTTCCGCATCCTCACGCGTCTCCAGATGTATAAAGAAGAGGGCGGAATGCAGCTCACCGCGGCAACTCTGGGAGCGTTTTCCAAGTATCCGGTCCAAGTTCGGCTGGAAAGCGAACCGGACTCAAAGGATGTAAACGTCAAGAAGTTCGGTTTTTTCCAATCCGAACAAGGTCGCTTCGATGAGCTGGCGCACCAACTTGGGCTTCTTTCCATCGGCGGTGATCGCGGGGGTTGGTGCCGGCATCCACTGGCCTATTTAGTCGAGGCAGCGGACGATATTTGTTACCGTATCGTTGATTTCGAGGATGGCTTTCAACAGGGGCTGATCGACTTGGATACAGCAGTGGAATACCTCGCTGTCATCGGTGATAGGGATAAGAATTTGCAGCGGGTTGCTAAGGAGGCTTCAAAGCGCGACAAGATTAACGTGTTGCGCTCCATTGCCATCAGCAATGCAATCGACGAAGCAGCGCGAGTCTTCATTGAAGAACTTCCCAAGATAATGAACGGCGAGTTCAGAGACGACTTGATGTCGAAGACGGCCTGCCATTCTGCGTTTGAGAAAATCAAAGAGATTCAAGTAACGGAGATCTACAAGAACCAACGTGTGCTGCGTGTTGAAGCCGCAGGATTCACGGTGATCGGTGGTTTGCTGGAAGCATTTTTCGGCGCGGTCTCCGAGGTCGCCGCCGCGATCGAGAAAACCGGATCCTCGAAGAATGCGCCAAAGGAATGCAAAAAGCTTTGCGACCTGATTCCCCGAGAATTCCTTGGCCCCGGTGAACTGCCGCTGATTGATCCCTATCCTCGGTTGCTGGGTATTACCGACTACGTATGTGGAATGACCGACTCATTCGCGCTCGATCTCTTCAGGCACATTTCGGGAATCTCTTTGCCTTAACTTTGGTCCCAAGTCCGTCAGATCCCGTCGGCGTTCCTAACCTAGAATCGCCCGCTGCTGCTTCTGGGTGAGATGCTCAAGGAGGCCAAGGGCCAGCGCGAGCTTGGGTAAGCCCTCGGCGTAACCAATTTCAATGGTGCAGGCGGGCTCGTCCGCCTCGGGCTCCTCATCCTCCTCGCCGGGCAGCGTCTCAAATTCGAGCACGGCCACAGTGACCGGGAATTGTATCCCGCCGTATAAAATTGTGGCCGGGCCGTCTCTGAGTTTGGTGTCGGAATCGGCCGAAATCGTCGCCTCGGCAACATGCCACGTGTTGTCTTCCTGAAAGCCCTCGTCGGGCCGCAAAGACACTTCGGACAGGTTGGCGGTCACGTCGCCTTGGCGGAGGGCAAAAAATCTAGCCATGGGCGAAATCGTAAAACCAAGAGCTGATCGAAGGCCAGTAAATCGGGCGGCTCCAAGTTGTCAGCGCCCGCATTTCCCAAACTTCGCGGCCATTTTTGCAGCTTTTGATTCACATCGTGTCAAACGCTCGGCGTCTCTTCCTCGATTTCGAGGATGTCATGGCTTTGTCGCCGAACCATTACCTCGTGTTGAACCATGAGCACTACGAGTTGCTCCCCGTTCATGAGCGCGATTGGGACCGCGTCCGCGCGTGTGGCCTCCTCGCGCGCGCCTTTGCCGAAATTACTCGTCGTGATGATGAGTCCTCGCTCGTGGGCGCCCAGGCTGCCGCGAACATCTCGAACGTCGGGGCTTCGCACATTTCGTGTCGCCCACTTCTTGACCTGCACGGCCATCTTCAATCGGATCGATTCACCAACGGCCAAAGTCCCCCGCACGTCGATGCCGCGATCACCGGAAAATTGCGTTACCTTTAGCTCCTCAAAGCCAATTTTTGCTAAAAGCTCGGAGATGAAATGCTCAAACTCTTCAGCCTTCATCTTGATCAAGCCCTGGAGCAGTCTGCCGCGAACTTTCTTGTTATGCTGCTCGATGTCGAAGGTGAGGCCGTGACCCATCCACGCGCTCAGACTGACCAAGCCTCTACCGTGCTGCACGAATCGCGGCTGCTCGCCGCGCGCGCGATAGCGTCGGATCTCTGTGAGAATCTGCGCATACATTGTCGCCTCGGGAGTTTGGCCCTTG
Source organism: Chthoniobacter sp. (assembly GCF_040003245.1). Lineage (NCBI taxonomy): Bacteria > Pseudomonadati > Verrucomicrobiota > Spartobacteria > Chthoniobacterales > Chthoniobacteraceae > Chthoniobacter > Chthoniobacter sp. The sequence continues at coordinate 14,167 of NZ_JBDUCX010000086.1, read as the reverse complement.
GTGTCCAGTAGTCCGAGACTGAGCGCGATTTGCGTGATCTCGCGATAGTGCATCGGCTCTTTCTTCGTGCGCTCGGACAGAATTTTCTCGGCGGCCTGCGTGAAGGACAACTTCTTCTGCCCTTCGAGTTTCGGTTTCCGCGGCGCGGATCCCTTCGGGCTCCGTGCAGGCATCCCATTCAGCGCGAACGTCTCCGGCCCTTGTTGCACAAAACGAGCGGCGGCCCCGCGCGTGCGGATATGAGAGTAAAGCTGCGCACCCATGGTCGCCCAAGGCGTCTTCCCGTTGGACTGCCAATACTTGCGATCCAAGGCGAGGCGACAAATCTCACGACATTTCATTGCGGATCCCTCTTCACGGAGAACGCGCTCGGCAGCAGATAGAGCGCTCATTGGCCGCACGGCACGTCTTGCTTCAATTGCATGGAGAGTGATTTCCTCATTCAGGCGTCTGTTTAGCTTTGCATGGGAGGAACGGGGCGACGACGCAAAACCTACCGCTTCACGTCGGACAACCGCGGTCCTACGCCGAGCAGGGTATTCGATCAGATCGAAGTGCCGAGCAGGATCTGATTTTGCTCGCAGGCGATGAGCCGTTTGGCCTCACCGAGCCGGGCAATGAGCGCGCTCGCGTCGCCCGTTCCTGGCGCGGCGCGGGTGACGTTTTTCAGCAGCGCATTCGCCCACGCCTTGTAATCGGTGAGACACGCATCGTAAGCCGTCCGGGCGGACTGGCGCAGGTGGTCGCCAAGCCTGAAGCGTTCAAGCCGGTAGGCCGCCTGGCTCTCGACGAGCACGGCCTTCGGCACGAAATCGAGCGTGGCGTGAAAGAAGTCGAGCGCGAGGGCCTGATGTGCCGGGCTGAGGTGATCGAAGAGCCGGCAGAGATTACCCAGAAAGGCCATCGTTTCGTGCCGCTGGCCGGCAAGTCGCGACAGTGAGTGGGCGATCAGATCGCGATTCTCCGCGACTAGCTCGGGGCTGGCGATGAGTTCGCGCGTGGCTTCGACGGCTGCGAAATACGATGAAGCCTTGCTGGCGTAGAATAGGAGGTTCTGCCCGCGCAATTCGCCTTCAAGGCGTTCGATCTTCGATTCCAATTCGCGCAGTTTGCTGGCGAGGTACGCCGTGCTGAGCACGACGGCGCCCACGGTGACGGCGGTGGAGAGCGCGATGGCCGTCTGGAGCACGGCGGTGGACTGCTGCACCACGTTGGTGAGCGATTGCACCTGGTGCGCGACCTGCGCGAGATCCCCGGTCTGACTGAGGGTCACAGTCCGAAACGGGATGTGTTTCAAGATTTCGTAAGACTTCGAGTCGCGCGCGACGCCATCGATGATGCGCGCCTTCCCGGAAGCAAGGGCGTCCGCGATCTCCTGCGGAACCTTGCTCCAATCGATGGTGAAGAGATCGGCGGAGGTCACAGTTGATCGCCATTCATTTGCTTCTGCCGCAGATAGGCAACGTAGATGACGGCCGGTACGGTGACGCGAAATGCCGGGCCGCTAAGCATCGGTACCGCGAGAATCCCGGAAATGGCGATGCCAATCGGGCCGCCGATCAGACCGAGGAACCGCATCAGGCCGGCGTTCGCCACAAGACTCAGCCCGCGACCGAGAACAAAGTTCGAGACGGCATTCGCCGCAATGGCCGCAACTTGAAAAGCTGCGAAGCCCCCCATCGCAATGCTCGCCTGCAAGGCCGCGAGGATTGCTGCCGGTGTCGCGCTCGCCGGATTGAACTTCCCGTCCGCAAACATTCCTGCCGCGGACTTCACGAACTCGGCGCGCTGTTCCTCAGTCATTTTTTCCAAGGAAGATTCGAGCACCTTGATCAGCACCCGGCTCTCGACCACCGAAAGCTCTTCACCATCACGAATCTCGACTTTCAGATGCTTGCACACGTCCTTGAGAATCTCCCAATAAATCACTCCCTGTCCGCCTCGGAACACCGAGACAACGGTGTCGCCGCCAAAGCGTTGAAGCTCCGCCGCGATGATTTGCCACGCTTTGGTTAGATCGTGCTTGTTGCCGGTGAAGTGAGGCTCGGCTGAGAGCTGCTCCGTGAGGCGTTTCTCGCCTTTTTCCGTCATCAGAATGTCTGCGAGATCCTTCAAATCCGCGTGGGCGCAGAATTGGAGAAATGCGAGGCCAGCGTCGTCGCGGTAGCGGAGTGAAAACATGTCCGTGGAAATCAGTTTGGGACGACCACCTTGTTGATCGCGGCTACGTCGGCTTCAGTGTCGCGAACCATATCCCAGAAGGCGGTGGCCAGCGGTTCGAGCACGCCCGCGGGATCATCGGCGAACACGCAGAGGAAATTTTCCGGTGACGGGAATTGCTGGACGTAGCGACCGCAAACGTATGCGGGAGCCCAAAACTCCCAACGATCAGCCACGAGACGCTCCTTCAATTTACGGAGCGGCGCCCGTTCGTAGCGCGGATCGCTCGCCGGCACACCCCGCGCCCAGCGAAGCCCCACGTAGAGATCGTAATGATCGGCGAAGTTTTCGTGCTCCACCGTGAACGCAAGGTGCTGATCTCGTGCGGCGGCGGCCTTGGGGATCGCACCGAGCCAGGCATATTCTCCGTTCATCGCGCCTGACTTTCTAAAAACGAACTCGTCTGCACCTCGTCCATTGGGCCGTGTGTCGTTGATGGCGTCCTGCACGCGCGTCCAGAACTTCTCGAATAGTTCACGCCGGAGCTGGACAGCATAATTGCCGATTTCAAGGGCGAGCGAGAGGTTTTCCTTGCGGGCAAGATAGTCGAGGATTTGGCGGTCAAAGATCTGTGACATGGCTCAGGAGGTGGTGGTGATCTCAAGGTATTGTTCGAGGGAATACTGGAGACGTGGCGAGTGGATGATCGGGAGCGCGTCGCGCAGGAGGGCGCAAATATCTTCGCGGTAGGTGAGGTTGATGTAGGGAGGAAGAGGTTTGCCCTTTGCCACCGGCACACGCGATTGCGGCGTTAAATAGACGAGGTGCTGAAAATCGAACTGCGCCTGCTGCGCCTGCATGTGGTCCCAATACCGCGACAATTGATCGTCCTGATCGGCGGCGCCGATTTTGTTCTCGATCACAATCTCGCAGCGCAGCGGATGGCTCCAGAGATGAATGTCGAGATTTCCGGAGTCGGTGACCTGCTCCTGACGCACGAACCACCTCCCGCCGACGATCGAGGCGGGCAGTCGCGCTTGCTTTAGAGCAAGGCGTTCAAGAAAAAGCCGTAGAAACAGGTCGCCTTGAGCGTGCGTCCCGGCGGGGTTAAGGAGATTTGCCAGAAACGGCGAGTGGGTGATGAGTTCTTTCCGTTGGAGCCGGAGAATGCGGAAGACATTGAAGTCCGGCGCGCTGGCGGCGACCCGCTGAGCTGCCGTCACACGCAAAGGCTGCAACTCGACGGTGAGTCGCTGGAACTCCCGCTCGAAACTTGCGAAGCCGGCGGCGCCAAGCCCCTGCCGAAACTCACGGTAGTCCGCGAACCACCATCCAATCTCCCCGCGCTGAGACATTTTCGGGTTCATGACGCCACCTGTCGTGTCACATCGGCCTCAGAACAGCAATGCGTACTGCAATTCTCGGCATCGTGAAATATCGAGGGGTGGCGCGCGGCGACGTGTTTGAGAATGATGTCATTGTGCCATTTTACCAAGCAGGTAGGACAAATACGGTCTGACGCCGGGGCAGTCTCACCGTTGGAACCTCAAATTTTCCAATCTCACCGCCGGTATTTCGGCGCGGGAGCCACGTCGGCAGCGGACATGAGCGACGCTGAGGCTGTGGCTACATCCTGACTCTCGACCGTGACCAAAACGCGGGCCGTGATTTCGAGCGTCACCTGACCGGTTTCGGAGATCCAAACAGCAGCGATGTCCTCGGGCATGAGCGCGCGGCGACTACTGAGACATTCCTCGTGAACCGGATCATCGGAGAAAAATCCGTCGCGCGGATCACGCTCCAGCGTAAATCCGTCCATGCGGATTACCACCGGGAGATTCGGGAGCTTTTCGAGGCGTTGCATCAGCGTTTGGGTGGTCATCATAGTATCGGAGATACTATCATGACTTATCGAATCATAAGGGGAGCCGTTGCAGCTATTATACGAAAACCATTAGGGACATCGCGTTTCAATGCTTAGTTGGAAAAAACCTGAATCTCAGCGTGGCCGTGTTCGTCGATTGGGTTGACCCCAGTCCCGTCGCTGGTGCATCCTCAGGACCCAATGCTTGTGTGACCTGACTGTCAAAACACAGCTCGGAATTGGCTATCCGGGCGGAGGCTGGTCAAAGGGCAGCTTGAAGTAATCCATGACCGCCTTCGTGCGTTGGTAGATCGCCATTTCTGGTGCATGCGCCCAATCGAACATCCCATTCATATGGAGGAGTCTGCCATAGACGAAACGCCCCACCTCCATGTTGGTGTACATTACCAAGGTGGTTCGTTCACCCTGCTTTTTAACACCGGATACTCTATTGAGGCAGCATAGCGTCATCGCCAACAAACAGTCCGTCCTTAGATCACAAAAATACAGCCAGTAGGGCCAATCCATCGCCAGTTTCCGGTAAAACGCTCGCACTTTCGGGTTTGCGTAGATGTCGCGAGGGTCACCGCTGTAGCCTTCCACCGTGAAGTTGAAACGCCCCATAAGCGCTCCTAGTTTCGCTCCTCTGGGCAAAGCATTCAGTCCGTAAGTATCCAAAAACGGATCGAGATTGAGGGTCTCTATCTGCTCGCGCGGCAACACGAGAATTATGGGCGCGCCTGCTTCCACTTCAGAGCCCCTCCCCCAAAAAGCTGAGTTTGAGGCCAAGGACGGGCAGGTGAACCTCCGCTCCCTCTTTGTCTCCGCGATTGCGCGTCCGCGCAAGGGTCGTCCGGGTCTGGCGTTCGGGCATCCGTCGCGTCGGCTGCGAAGGTAAGGAACGGGCGGGCAGCGACGATTCCTGCGGGGCGGAGGCGTCTGTGTCGTAGGTGGCAGTGCCGGCAATTTCCCGCAGTGAAGCAGTCAGTTTGTTTCCTTCCGCCCAAACAAGCCCGAAGAGTTGAATGCGGAACGCCTCCGACTCGCGATGTAAAACGAGAATTGCATTCTCCAACCTACGCCACCGGAGTAGATTTGTCGTTCCGATAAACTCTCTGATTTTCAGTAGGCGGGCCGCTTACGCGGATTCCCCATTCCCCGTTCATCGATTGAGCGCCGCGGATCCGAGAGAAACTGCCGCACTTCGACCCCAAAATCGGCGAAACGAAGGACGTGCGCGGGTAGATGCGGCAAGCGCAACCCGCGGTGCCCTCAGAACCTCTAATCTAGCGAGTTTGCGACGCTTCGAGCAGACCAGCCTTTTCGTCGAGGGACACGAGGTAATAGGGAGCAAGACTCGAAACATGGGCGGATCCTGCGAACGAAAGAACCAGGAGTTGGTTGACGCCAAGGCTCGACCGGCACAAAGCAGTGAGACGACGATGCCGTAGCAGGTGAGGTCGGAGTGAAGCCAATCCAGCATGTGACGCGACTCGCTTGAAGACATTGTACAGCGTATCCGCACTTACCCGCTGACGGCGGGCTCCCGCCCACGGATATTGGGGGTTGCGGCGTCGAAGCCAAGCGAGAAACGCGGCACTTCTTCCCAATGGCAATTGGCGCTCTCCCGTCTTGCCATGCACGACGACTGAGCCAGCCCGCCAGTCAATTGAATCCCAGTCGATGTTCGATTCGCTGCGCCGAACCCCGGTCTGTTCCAGAAAGTGAAGCCATACGCGGAAAGTATAGGATGTTTCCGCCGGCAAGATCTGCTTGGCTGCGATGAGAAGGCGACGGAACTCTTGGTCGCTGATTGGTCGAGGAGATGGTCGCGACGCAGCGGGGAGCCGGGTTGGAGTCCCCATATCAACGGTCTCGTCAAGAACGGCGCCACAAAACTCCACCCATCGGCGGCAGGCGTAGCCCGTAAGTCTTTTCATGGGGCGCGAAGCATCCCACTTCAGCCAGACCTCTGACGGTCGCATGTTTGGTTTTTCCATCAGAACTGCAGTCCACCGATAGATTGCTCTCGTGTAGTTCCTGCTCGTTACTATGCTTGCTCCCGTCTCATCAAGCCACTCCCGAAAACTGGAGACATGGCTATCAATCCAGCGTGTGTTAATGGGGGTTAATACACGTTCGGCGGATCCACTAAAATGTGGTGCTTCAGATGCTGTCCTCAAAGAGGAAGTTTGCGGGGTGGTGGCTTTCATGCCCGAGATACCCGCTCCCTGACCGATCGAAGCGCATTTGGCACTCCTCGGCTCAGGCAAGAATTGGATTCGGCATCCGCCTTACTGCGAAGGTGCCTACCAACGGGTGCGGCACCGGCACTCGGAGGAGCGAGACCCGCAGCGGGAACAGTGCGGGTGCCCCGCGCCGACGATCATCCGCAGTCCCATGACGACCATACCCAAGGCTAAAAGCGGCCCAAGAAGGCTGGCGACGGTTTGACCGAGAGCGCCGGCTATCGGGTCACCGGGAAACAAGCAAACGAGGAGGAAGAACCCGAGCAACCATTTCAACGGAGTGGGCACGCGGTGGAAGAATACCGCCGCCAGACCTGCTAGGATGATTAACGCGGTGAGTTCCGGCTCGAAGGCTAGCGCTGCGAGGCATGGATGGTTCATCCCTACGTTCAAGGTGCCGGACGTCGGCGTTTCCGGCTTTCCGAGCGAAATATCCAGGTAAGACGGAATGCGCGCCCTTCGGCGACTTGGTGCTCCTGCCCATGTATTCCAAGTCCTGCACGCTCCACGAACATCCAGCTCTCCCGGCGGAGGATCACGAAAAGGAACCCAGCCACCACTTTTCGTTTGGACTGAGAGGAGTCTTGCCTCTGCCAGAGGCCGTAGAGAGGCACGAATACACGCGCATGGGGCCGCGGCTTGTCCACGCTGTCGCGACCGCGCTCCCCATGGGCCGGCGCATTGTCTTTGGACATCATCGGACGACGACTGGAGAGATCGAATGGATGCTCGAAGGATCGGTCGGTGCGGACGGTGCGTCACTTGCCGCGACGTTGAGCAGCGCGCTCGCAGCCGCAGGTAGCTGTTTCAGTTTCGAGCCGACACAGCCGGTTTGTGAATCATGGAGAAACTCGGTGCGGCTGCGTCCCCGGGCGGTTCAGCTCGAAGTCGCACAAAATACCCATATCGGCTTCCACGCTGTCGCTGAGCCGCAATCAGCGGTGAATATCCACCTCCCAAGCTCAATCGTGCGTCGCGCACCGGCGTTCTCGTCCATCGGCGCGCTACTCCAATCGACACAGAGCACGGTTTCGGCGCGTGTCGGCATGCTGCGCATCGAATTGTCGGAGCGGCAAAGCAGTGGGCTGCGCGCGGCGATGCGCCGCCTCACGTCGTCGTCGGCACCCGCGGATCAAGTCGTTGCCGCCTGGATGGAAGAATGGATGCGGGTGCCTCGCGGTTGGCAACTCGATTGCGTCTTGTCGTCCGCGGAACCCTTGCCGGAATCCTTTCTCCAGCTTTTCGGTGGAGAAGTTTTCGGTCAGGACGTGGAAATTCTCGGGGCGGACGAACCGCTGCACCCGGAATCGCTGGATCTTTCTTCCTGCTTCCATGTGGGGAAACCGCTCCCGCGTCTCTTCCCCGTCGAAGTGCTGTTGGCGTCGCTTCGCCAGCCGCGCAGCTACAATCGCGCGCTGCCGCGCCTGCCGGAGAGCGGAATGCAGATCGGTGAAGTCGAGTGCCAGGGCATCACGCATCCACTCCGTCTGCCGTGGGAGGCTCGCGACCGCCACATCTGGACGGTGGGGGCGACGGGGACGGGGAAGAGCAGTCTGCTGCTTCGCCTCATTCGCCAGGACATCGAGGCGGGCGAAGGTGTCGCGCTGATTGATCCGCACGGCGATTTGTTCGAGCAAGTTCTCGCATCAATTCCGCGCAAGCGCGTGAAGGACGTGGTGTTGCTCGAACCAGGGCGCGGCGCGCGCGTGCCTGGATTGAACTTTCTCGAAGTGACCAGCGGGCCGCTTCGCGAATTGCAGCGCAATTTCGTGGTGAACGAGCTTTTTGGGATCTTCGATCAGCTTTGGGATATGCGCGAGTGCGGCGGGCCGATGTTCCAGACCTACTTTCGGAACGCGGTGCTCCTCTTGATGGAAGGCGGAGGCCCTGACGCGACTCTCACCGAACTCCCGCTCGTGTTTGAGGATCGCGCCTTTCGCGAGCGTCTCAAAGCCCGTTGCCGCGATCCGCTTGTGGCGAGCTTCTGGACAAACCAGGCCGAAAAGGCTGGTGGCGAATCGTCGCTGAGCAACATCGCGCCGTACATTACCAGCAAACTGAACGTCTTCACGCACAGCAGCGTGTTGCGCCCGATCATCGGCCAGGCGCGCTCGACCCTCGATTTCCGGCGGATGCTTTCCAAACGGAGCATTTTTCTCGTGAACCTCGCGAAGGGCCTCATCGGGGACGCCGAGGCGCGGTTGCTCGGGATGCTGCTGCTGGGCCGCATTTTTGCCGCCGGCATGGAGCGCGCAACATTGCCGCCCAGCCGACGCACGCCTTTCTCCGTTTACGTGGACGAAACGCAGAATTTTCTCACCAACACGCTCGCCACCATGCTCGCCGAGGCGCGCAAGTTTGGTCTGCGACTCACGCTCGCCAATCAGAACCTCGCCCAGCTCGCCGGCCACGGCCGGCACGACCTGCTGCAAGCGTTGCTCGGCAACGTCGGCACTCTCGCATTCTTTCGTCTCGGCCCGATGGACGCCCGCAGCATGGAACTCTACACGCGGCCATTGTTCGATGAATTCGCGCTTCAACGTTTGCCGAATTTTCACGCCGTCGGCCGCATTCTCACCGCTCACGGGCCGTTGGAGCCGTTGGTTTTCAGGACGCTGCCTCCAGAGGCCCCGACTCAGGAAAGAATCGCGATCGAAGTTCGGCGGCGGCAGGGGCGATTCACCCGTTCGGTAGCCGCCGTCCAAAAGGAGATTCGTGCCCGGCGAACTCCAACCGGCCCCGAAGTGAAAAAATCTCCGCAATCTTCATCGTGAACGCGGAAAACCCAAAACCCGGCGGCTTGTCAAAGGCATGACGCAAAACATTTTTCAAAAACTGACAACCGCGCAGGCGAGGTTGGGGGGCCGGGGACGACAGAGGATCAGCGGCAGCCTGCGCGAAGTTACTTTCATCTCAGTCCCAATCAACAGGATCCGTCCTCACCTCCAGCCATGACACTGGATCAATGGTATGATCTTGGTCATCGCGATGGACTGAACGGCAACTTTAGTCCGCCGCACGACGGATTCTTCAAAGGTGCCTTCGGCGGCTTTTCCGATCGCGAGATCAACGAGCGGCGGGCCTACAAGCATGGCTACGAAGCCGGGAAGAAGGCGCGCAGCCGGAGGCGTTGATCGAACGATGAATCTACGCTGCCACACCTGCGGCATCTTGGTGCAGACCCAGCCACCACGCCGGTCGGATTGTCCCGGATGCGGCGCTTTACTGCCCGTCCCACAAGCGCCGCGCACCGTCGCACGACCTCCGCGCGCGGAGCTGGCTGCCCGCAGGCCGTGGCAGCCTGCTCCGCAACGCTCGAATAGCCCCGGGACGATTCTGCGCGCACCGACCCCAAACCTTCCGGCGCCCACTGCCGATGGCCGTGTGCTGGTCGTTGAAGCCCCGTTCCACGAAACGCCGGATTTCGATCCATGCCGGGCACTGACCCGTGCGCTTTGGATGCTGATGCTCGTGGCCGCGCCGTTTGCGATCGGGTGGACGGTGCTCGTCACCGTCGGCGGATTTTCCGCTTTGCTCGTCATCGCCGCTTGCGTGTGGTTCGTTTTCTGGTTCGCGCCTTCCAATCTTATCTCCGCCCTCCGCTTTTTCGCGGTGATGCGGGGATCGCATCACCGCGACGCTGAACAGGTGCCCGTGCGATACTTTCGTTTGCGCCAGCCGGACGAAAGCGAGGTCGTGGCGCGAATGAAGGGCGTGCTCGACCGCGGCAACATCGGCGCTGGCGATCGGCTGGCCTGCTACGGGACATGGCGCGGTGGCGTGCTTTTCGTGCAGCGCGCTTTCAATCACACCGCGCTTTCGTGGGTGGAGGTGCGGCGGTTTCCGTGGCCCATCGCGCTGGGAGTCACGCTCGTGGTGTTGTTCATCGGCGGCGCGTGGTTGCTCGCCGCTTCGCACTCTTTTCTCCATACACTCAATGCCAACCTGGACTCCGCTACCCTCCGCTATTGAAGTCGGCCTCGGCAACGCCTTGAGCCGCCTCCAAGGTGATCCTCCCGCCATGGCCTCGGCCACCTCGGGACTCGCCGGCCTTTCGCTCTTCCGGCTGAAAATGCTTACGAGTGATGCGGGCAATCCCACGGACTTCGCCCGCAAGGCCGAGGTTCTCGCGCAAGGGATGCGCGCCACCGGCGGGCGATGGATGTTCATTGTTCGTGGGGCCGCCGGACAGGTGGAGGTTCTTTATGGTCTCGGTGGTGACCACACCGCTGCGGCGGCAAGACTCAACAGCGCGTGGCCGCGTTCTGAAATCCACCAACACCCGGCTCCCGACGTAATCGGGAACGCACTGCGCGGGTTGACCTGTCAGACGGCGATGTCGGGTTGCCCGGCGACAAACTCGCGCGCTGGATTGGATCGGCTCGTTCGGACGCTGCGCGGACGGAGCTGGGCGTGGCTGGTGGCTGCTGAGCCGTGCGCCGAGGACGATCTCGAACGCCAAATCGCGTGGCTGGCCCGCGAAGAGCGGGAAGTCCGGTCCGAGTTCATGCGGCCCGGCACCATCGAGGCGGAGAACAACCCCGCGGCGAAAACTTACATCGAATCGCTTCAAGCCACGCGCGAGTATCGCGAGAAAATGGCCGCGCAAGGCGGATGGGTCGTGCGGGCGCGACTGTTCGCAGAGAGCGCGGATGCGCTGGCTTCGGGCACGGACGCATTACACGGGGCGTTTGCACGGCCCGATGCCGCGCCGCAGCCATTCCGAGTTTGGAATGACCCGAGGGGGACGTTTCCTGTTACCTGTCTCAGTTCGGCAGAGCTGGCCGCACTCACGCGCCCGCCATCGGAAGATGCCCCTGGCTACATCGTGCGCGAGCGCCCGCGCTTTTCCATCGCACCGCCGGAGAGCACGCAGACCGAGACAGTCGCGGTCGGCACGATTCTCGACGGTGCTCAGCGGACGGACACTTGGTTTAATGTCGGTCGTGATGAGTTTTGCCGGCACGTCTTCGTCGGCGGAACAACCGGCAGCGGCAAGTCCACGACCTGCGCGGGGCTACTGCTCCAGATCTGCCTTGAGCATGGCATCCCATTTCTCGTCATCGAGCCGGGGATGAACCCCGGCTATGCAGAGATGCTGGCCCAGCGAATCCCCGATCTGCGTGTGCTCGCGGTTGCGCCCGACGCGACTCGACGCGCTGCGGCTGGCCGTTTGCCCGCCATGCCGTTGCATCTTCACCCGCTCGCAATTTCCGCAGGTGTTCCTCTCGGCGAACATCTCGATGGCCTCTACACGGTGCTGGCGTCCGCTTTCGCTCTACCAGCGCCGATGCCAAACGTGCTCCGCGAGGCGCTGCGCGTCGCGTTTCTCGCAGGCGAAGACGGCCGCCAGCGGGTGCCAACCTTCCGCGACGTAGCGGCTGCGGTGGATCGCGTGGTGCAAGTCTTCGGCTACACCGGCGAGGTGGCGGCAAACATCCGCGCCGGCCTGACGCTGCGACTCGCCAGCCTCGCCTTCGACACGCGCGGTTCGGTTTTTGCGCAAGGCGGAGACCTGTCCGCCGCGGAGCTTGTCTCGCGGCCGACCATCATCGAACTCGACGGCCTGGCTGACGAAGACGACAAGGCGCTCGTGCTGGGTGCGCTGCTGCTGCGCCTCGGCCATCATTGGCGCGGCCTTGGCCCAAACGGCGCACGCCTCCGTCACGTCACGCTCATCGAGGAAAGTCATTGTCTCCTGTCCGCCGTCGGCGAATCGCCCGACCGTGAAATCGCGAATCCGCGCGGACGCGCTGTGGCCATGTTCTGCCGGATGCTCGCCGAGCTGCGTGCCTTTGGCGCGGGCTTCATGATGGCCGAACAAATTCCGGCAAAGCTGGCACTCGACGTCATCAAGAATACCAATCTCAAGATCGCCCACCGTCTGCCGGCAAACGATGACCGCGATTTGCTCGGCGGCTCGATGGGGCTCGACGAAGCGCAACGCAACACGCTTGTCAGCCTCCAGCCGGGTGAAGCCGTGGCCTACTCCGCAGGCTGCACGAGCGCAGCGTTGCTGCGCGTTCCAAATCCATTCCGCCAAACTGCTCAATCATGACGACAGCCACCACTCCTCTCTGGCTGACCTGTAGTGACAAACATCATCCGCTTCTGATCACGAATGATGCCTTGCTCAACTCTGGGCTCCTGTGCCCCGGATGCAGGAGAACAGGAAGCCGCCTCAATCTCACATGCAGCACCAAATGCGATCGACAATTCAAGCCACTGCTCGACGGCGCAGGTCGGCACCTGACTGAGGTTGGAATCCGCTTCGGCTCGCTGTGGGCCAACGAACAGGGAACACACATTGCCCTGACTCCGAACGTGCGCAGCCGCCACACGTTCATCCTCACTGCGCCGAACGGAAACACAGGCGATCTAACTGATGCGCTGAAATGCTCTATTATCGCTTCATCCGGCTCTACAGCAGTGGAGGCGTATCTCGATCGACTGGCGGTCCAGGGCATAATGGTGCGCGCCGAAAAGGATTTATTCATGCCTTTGCTGATCGTGTTTCGAGAATTTCTTCGGGATGCGGGACTTCGCCTTTCCGAGGTCGAACTGCTGATGCCAAATCCGAACAATTTCCTTCCTGAACTCGCACTCTTTCAAAAGCGCATTCGTAAGATCGCGGCGAAGGCTTTTCACCCTGACAAACACAAAGGGTCGGTCGAATTTGTCCATTACTTGACGTCGGAGTTCTGGAATACGCTGCTCAAACCAACTGAGATCGCCCTTGGTGGCCGGATGAGAGGCCACGAAATTTTGATGGCTTACCCTGGTCTGGATTTAAGCGAGCCGTCTCCAATCGCTTGGCGCTATTCTAAATTCGTCGGTTGGACCCCGCCTGACGAAACCGCTCTGCGAAGGATTGTCGCTGAGTGGCGGCAGCGAGCCACCAACAATTTGCCTCCTTCCACATCAAATTCGTCCAGGCCATGAACGAAACGAAGGCGAGCCAGGACGAAACCCGCGAGGCGCCGCTGCCCGAGATCCGCACGATGTTCGGCGATGCGGACGAAGCCGCCATCCAGGACATCGAGAAACGCTACGGCGAACTCATCCCGCCGGATCGTCTCGCCGAGATGCGCGCTCATCCGACGGTATTCGAGACGGACGAAGAGTTTCGCACTCACTTTGATGAACGATTTGGTGAGCAACCCAAGGAGGGCACGCTCGGCTGGGCCACCGAACCATCCGAAGCCCCGCATGTCTCAACCGCCGAGGTGAGTTCAGTGCCCGAAATCGTCTATCACGAGCGGCTGCACCAAGCGGCTGACCGCGAAGCCGCTCAGGCCACGGGCAGTGCATGGCACGAAGGTCTGACGCAGGCACTCACCGAGCGCGCCACGGGAATTTCGCATGAAGGAGACGCCATCGCTCCCTACCCGGAAGGGACCGCCCGCGTGAAGAGCGTGGCGGAGGTCGCAGGATGGGACGCGCTCGAAAAGCTCTACTTCGCCGGAGACAAAACGGGACTATCGAGTGAGGCGGTCGAGCAAAAAGCGACGGAATAAAAAAACGAAAATTTCGGGCGGTTTGCCGGAATCCCGTTCCGCGGGCGTCTTGTGAAGGGTGTGATGAAAACCAAATCCACCAACTGCAAACCGACTACCAACTCCAACCACGAGGTCGTCCCGCCGGGAACTTTCCACGGCGACGCTGTGCCGCCGGGGACTTTCCACGGCGACGCAGTGCCACCGGGAACTTTCCACGGCGACGCCGTGCCGCCGGGAACCTTCCACGGCGACGCCGTGCCGCCGGGGACGTTCCACGGTGACGCCGTGCCACCGGGAACTTTCCACGGTGACGCCGTGCCGCCGGGAACCTTCCACGGCGACGCCGTGCCGCCGGGAACCTTCCACGGTGACGCCGTGCCGCCGGGAACTTTCCA
>NZ_JBDUCX010000085.1:0-24943 GCF_040003245.1 Chthoniobacter sp. | reverse complement strand
GCGATCATCGTTCGTAGAGCGACGGGGTTCTTCGACTCCGTTACACTCCGCTCAGGATGACACGCGAAAGAAAACCGCCAGCGAGGAGCTACGCCGCCGGCGCTTCGATGCGCGGAAACAGCGGCGTGGGTTTGCCGAGTTGATGTCCATCGGGCAGACCGCCCCATTCCGCATCCGCGAGGCGGAAGCGCTCGTCCTTCCCGCTCAATTCCGTCTTCCAGTTGAGCTGATCGAAAATGCCGTGGGCCGCTTTCGGCAGAACAGGTGAGAGCAGGATGGCGACGATGCGCACTGACTCCGCGAGCGTGTAGAGAACCGCGTCGAGTCGCTGGGCTTGAGCGGGATCTTTGGCCAATGCCCACGGTTTTTCCGTATCGACCAATTGATTGCAACCGACAGCGATATTGATCGCGCTATCAATTGCCTGATGAAGGAGGGGCTCACCTGACCCGGCGTCGATCTGTGACAAGTAGCTCGCTTTGCCCTTCTGCACGAATTCGGGGCACGGCGTCTCCGCGTCTCGTCGGTTCAAAATGCCCTCGCGATATTTCGCCGACATATTCAGCGCGCGGTTGAGGAGGTTCCCCAGGCTGTTAGCCAGGTCGGTGTTGAAACGCTGGACGAGGCGCTCCTCGGAGAAATCGCTATCCTTGCCCGTGGCGATGTCGCCGACCAGATAATAGCGGACTGCTTCCGCGCCGTATTTGTCCGCGAGGACATCCGGGTCGATGACGTTGCCCAGGCTCTTGCTCATCTTCGCGCCGGAGATATTCCACCAGCCATGCACGAGCAGCTTCGGGATTTCCTCATCCGCGAAGCCCAGCGCCTTGAGCATGATGGGCCAGTAGACGCCGTGCGCGGGGATCATGATGTCCTTGCCGATGACGTGCACAATGCTGCGCCAGAGGCGGAGAAATTCCTCCGGCGGGCGGGCCGGCGCGGGATCGTAGCCGGGCGCGAAGCTGATGTAGTTCACCAGCGCGTCGAACCAAACAAACGTGACGAATCCGGCGCCAAAACTTTCGGGGAAAGGGATACCCCATTGAAGTCGCGTGGCGGGACGGGAAATACAAAGATCTCCCTCGAGCTTTTCGACGGCGTTGCGCAGTTCGCCGACGCGGAATTCCGGGATGACCAGTGGCTTCCCCGCGGCACTGCGGGCATCGATGAGATTGAGCAACCACTGCTTGTGATTGAGCAGGCGGAAGTAAAAGTTTTCCTCCTCACGAAACTCGACCTCGCCCCACTCGGGCCCGAACTCGCCATCCGGACCGCGCTCTTTGTCCGTCAGGAATTGCTCCTGCCGCACGGAGTAATAGCCGCCCGCGCTTTTCTTGTAGAGCCACTTGCTTTGCCCGTCGGTACCCTTGTCATCCCACAGGCGCTGGAGGATGGCGCGGACGCACTGCTTGTGCTTTTCATCGGTCGTGGCCGCCCAGCCATCGTAGCGCACGTTCAGTTTCTCCCACAGCGCGACAAATTTCGCCGTGATCCCGTCGACGAACTGTTGCGGAGCCACACCTTGTTTCTCCGCAGACTGCTGCACTTTTTGTCCGTGCTGATCGACGCCCGTGAGGAAAAAAACTTCGTCCCCCTTCAATCGATGATAACGCGCCAGCACATCGGCCAGCACCTTTTCATACGCGTGCCCGATATGCGGCGCACCGTTGGTGTAGTCGATCGCGGTGGTGATGAAAAATGTCTCGGCCATGGGGAAGTGGATCAGGGAATCGGCGGGGTGTCGCGGTGGGTGTGCCAGAAGCGGAGAACTTCGGCGACTCCGTTGGTTTCGTCGAGTCGGTAGAGGATGCGATAGCTGTGTTTGAAGGCGACAATTTCGCGAACATCGGGCACATCGACGTCGCGCGGCTTGCGTCCGGTGCGGGCGATCTTCGGGCTGCGGAGCGTCTCAGCCTTGTTCAGCAGGTCGAGAAAGTATTTCGTTCCCCGCCCAGTTTCACCGCGTGAAATCCAGTAATCCCGGATTTCGTAGAGATCGCGTTCCGCTTCGCGGGCAAAGATTACGCGGAACGCTCGGCCTGGCATTGCGAGTCGAAGCGTGCGCGAATTTCATCGGCAGTCAGCACGTCGCCACGCTCCACCGACTGCATCGCTTCCATCAGTCCCCGGTTCAGTCGCGCCCGCTCATAAAGCGCGAGCAACTCCGGAGTGTTGTCGGGCAAATTCTCGACCCACTGATGGATGGTTTGCTTCACAGTCATGCTACGGAACATAGCATGCGCGCCAGCGAGCGCACAGGGCGAATTCTGCCATTGGGAACCCCAACCTTCAGCTCGCCGCGGGCGGCACTCCGCCCCCGCCAAGGAGGCTGGCCAGCATGCTCTGCACCTGGCCTTGCACCGGCACCTGCCCGTTCGGCGTGACGTGGTCGACGAGCTGCGGGAGGACGCGCGCGATGGTCGCGGAAGCCGTGCTGAGGTCGATGCCGTGTTGCTGCGCGAATTGCTGGACGAATTGGTTGCCGAGCACTTGCTGGATCTGGTCCGCACTCACGGGGAGATTCGGGCCGCTGCCCACCCACGACTGGACCAGATGGCCCAAGCCCGCGCTTTCAAATTGCTGGAGCAGCCCACCCAAGCCCTGCCCGGAATTGTGATCCGCGATGAGTGAGCCGGCCAGGTTGGTCAGCATTTGCGTTTTGTCGCCGCCGCCGAGGACGGAACCGAGGAGGGAATCAAAGAGGCCCATAGTTGGAGGAAAGTTGGAAGTGAACCGAGTGTTGGAAGGAACGCTAACGAAACAAAGGCAGTTTCGAGCGCCAGCAGCAGACGGTCAATCCTCCAATCGCTTCCTCCGCGCCTCGGCGCCTCGGCGGTCAACTTCATGCCCGGCTTCAGGGCTCCTCACTCCCGCCCTTTTCGCGTGAGCACTGTGATCCGCCCATTGGTTTCCAGGATCGCCGTGTGGACTTCGCCGATCGTCGCGCAATCGGATTCACGCAAAGCCGCGAGCAGTTCGTGCTGGGTGAGCCCGGCGCGTTCGAGGGCGTGCGGCAGCAGCTTGCCGTTGTGGATCAGGATCTCCGCCTCGCCGTCGACGATCTTTTCGAACTTGCGGCTGCGGCTCGCAAACCAGCCGATGGCGACATCCACGGCCACCAGCGTGCCTGCGAGAATGACACCGGCGGTGATCGAGTTGTCGCCGCCGTTCATGGCGTTTTGCACGGCGTTGCTGATGAGCAGGAAGAGCACGAGATCGAACGGCGTCATCTGCCCGACCTGGCGCTTGCCGGAGACGCGGACGAAGATCAGCACCATGAAATAAACGACCGCCGCGCGCAGGATGAAGTGCCACCACACACCGCCATTGAACGTCCAGAGATTGCCGGCGCTGGCGTCCATGCGTCAGTCCTTCTTCACCTTGCCGCCCCAACTAATGATGCGGGACTTGCCACTGGCGGCCTCGGCTTCCTTGATCATGCCCGCGCGCACGTAAAACATCGAGAGACTCGACCAGGCGAGCTGCTCATTGGGCCGCATCTCCACGGTCTTCAATCCCGCCTCGATGGCCTCGGGAAATCGCCCGAGCTTCATCAGCGCCATGCCGAGAGCATGCCAGCCGTCGAAGAAGTCCGGCTCGAGTTCCGTGCAACGCCGATACTTCTCCACCGCGGCCTCGAGATCGCCCAGGGCAAGGTCGCCATTGGCATCATCGAAAAGCTCTTCCACTTCGGGATTCATCGGCGGAAATATGCTAATCGGAAGTCGGGTGGTTAAAAGCTTCGGTGCTCTCAACCATCAACTCTCCACTATCAACTACCCATGGAAGGTGCTCTGCAATTGCGCCGCGGCGCGACGCAGCTTGAGCCACTGCTGGAAGAGCGCGTAGCGCTGAAAGCCCGAAATCGCCTCGGCCAGTTTGCCCTTTTCCGCCTTCAATTGGTTCTCATCGATCGGGAGGCGCTTGGTGACATACACGATCAGGCTGCCATCCGGCGTCGGCACCACGGTGCTGAGCTGGCCTTCGTTCAACTCCGAGGCGGTCTGCATGATTTCGCCGGAATTCGGCGGCTCCACTTTCGGGTCCTTCTGCGAAAAGGCGGGGAAGTCCTGCGAGGTCACCCCTGCTTCCGCCACGGCGGCGGCAAAGGCTTGGCCGCCCTTCATCGCGGCCTCGATCTTGTTGCGCACATCGGTGGCCTTGAGATTCAGCGCTTCCTGCGCGCGCTCCCGTTTCAGCGTGTCGGTCAGCTCCGCCTTGGCTTCCTCATAAGCGAGCGGGCGCGGCGGCGTCACGTTGGCGAGCTGGAGCACATAGTAACCGCGCGGCGTCTCGATCACATCGCTGTTCGGATCTTGTTGGTTGAGCTTGAAGGCGGCCGCAGCCACCTCGCTGGAGGCTTCCAGTGCTTCCGGCGGCTTGGCGATGGAGAAGTCCGCGGACTCCTGGATCTTCGCGCCGGTCTTCGTGGCGACCTCGTCGAGTTTCGCGTTCTTGTCCGTCATGGCCACGGCGAAATCCTCCGCCTGCTTCTGCAGTTGGGTCAGCTTGTCCGTGCGCGCCTTGCCGTCCAGCGGCTTGTCCGTCGTCGGCAGAATGAACGCCACATACTTCACCTTGCGCAATTCATCGGTCTTCAACGACCCCTTGCGCTCCTCGTAGAGCTTCTTCACGTCTTCCTCGGGCACCTGCGTGGTAGCCAGGAAATCGTCGAGCTTGAAACGCACCACCGCCGCCTCGGTCTTCTGGTTGAGGCGGATGAAGCTCTCGCGGATCTCACCCTCGGAAGGCGCGACGGTCGAGCCGAGCAGCGCCTTCACCTTTTGCAAGCGCAGGGAATCCCCGATCAGTTCGGCGAGGTCATCCGTCGTAAAGCCCAGGTGCGGCAGCACATTCTGCGAAAACAGGGCATACTTCGAGGAGTCATAGACGCCATTGGTTTGAAAGGGAGACAGGGCCTGGGTGGCCTCGAAGATCTCATCCTCGGTCGGCACTACCCCGAGGAGGTCCGCCTCGTGTTTCAGGATGATGCTGTTCCAGGTGAAATTCTCCTTCGCTTCCTGCCGAGTCACCGCCAGCGATTCATACAATTCCGCCATCGTCCGCTTGGACTGGAACATTTCCTCCTGAGCCAGTTGCCGGCAGAGGTCTCCCTTGCGCGCCGCGCGCTGGACCAGGGGCAGTGGGACGGTGCGCCCATAAATGGTGCCGCCCCGGCTGCTGGCGCCTTTGTCCAGGAAATCCGTGTGGCTGTAGAGCCCGGCAAAGGTGATGATCGTGACGAGCGTGACGATGATCATCAAGGGCTGTTGATAGCGGCGGAAAATATTTACCATGATTTGGGGAAGTTTCTTAGTTGCTTTCGGACGGCTGCATTCATAGCTTGCCGCCCCGCAGAGCGCATGAAGCTACGTGCCCCCCTTACAATCCAGCAACTTCTTTTTGCCGTCGGAGCCGCCTTGTTACTGACTTTCGCCGGCCGCGCGCAGGACGTGATCATCACCACGGACAATCAGCAGCGCGCCGTGAAAGTCATCGGCGTCTCCCCGTCCGGCCAGACCCTCGAATTCTTCGTCGGCCAGGGCAAGCTCGGCCTCCCCCTGAGCAGCGTGAAGGAAGTGCGCATGAATCCTCCCGCGGAGTACGTGCAGGGCATCACCGCCTATCAGGCCAAGGATTTTCCCAAGTCGCTCAGCCTCATCCAGGCGGTCGCCGCCAAGTTCAAGGGCATGCCCAATCCCTGGGCCCAGCAAGCCACCTCGATGCTCGGCGAGCTCTATATCGCCACCAACGATCTCCAGAAAGCCGAGACTGCCTACGCGGATTTCAAGCGGCTCTATCCCAATGGCGGGTCGCTGCAATCGGAGGTTGGGCTCTCCCGGTTGGCCGTGGCCAACAAAGATTACGACAAGGCGAAACAAAAACTCGAGCCGATCACCGAGGCGGCGCTAAAGGAAAAAGTCGTCACCCCGGCCAATGCGGTCGCCTATAGCCAGGCCTTCCTGGTCAGCGGCGAGGTCAAGGAGGCGACCGGAAATCTTCCAGGAGCCCTCGAAGATTATTTGCGTACTGTCACTTTATTTTATTATGACCGTGTAGCCGTAGCCTCTGCGCAAGAGCATGCCGATGCTTTACGCGCGGCCCATCCCGATGTCACTGTCCCTTGATTTTCCAAAACTTTATCCACTTTCCCAACGACCTATGATCCACCCCCGACTCCGCCGTTACCTTCCCCTTGCTTCCTGTGTTGCCGTTTTGCTCTTCAGCCGCGCCATTGGCCTGGCCCAGGAAGAGGGAGGCGATGCCAAACCAGCCGGTGGGGAAAGCATTTTTGACACGATCAAGAACGGCGGCCCGCTCATCATGCTCATCTGGTGCGCGATCATCGGCACCTCCATAACGATGGTGACCTTCATCATCCAGAACATCATGTCGCTGCGGAAGAACAAGCTGGCCCCGCCGCCCCTCATCGCCGCCCTCCAGCAGACGATCCTCAACGGCAACTACCAGGAAGCCTGGGAAACCTGCAACGCCAACAAGAACTACCTCGCCAACGTGCTCAAGGCCGGCCTCTCCCGCCTCGGCCGGGGCAAGGAAGCCGTCGAAGACGCCGTCGCCGAGCACGGCCTGCGCGAGGCCACCATGCTCCGCACCCGCAACAGCTATCTTTCCGTCATCGGCGTCGTCAGCCCCATGATCGGGCTGCTCGGCACCGTTATCGGCATGATGGGCGCCTTCCGCGTGCTGGCCGGCAGCGGCATCAGCGATCCGCGCGCCCTTTCCGGCAAGATCGGTGAAGTGCTCCTCGCCACCGCCAGCGGCCTCTTCATCGCCATCCCGGCCTTCGTCTCCTACTACGTCTTCCGCAACGTCTCGCAGATGTGCATCGTCCATGCGGACGACGTGGTGAATTCGCTCCTCATGGACATTCCCTTCGATGAACTCTCGGGCGTGCAAGTCGGCGAAAACTTCAATGCCGGCGTCGACCAGGGCATGAGCGGCGGCGCGCGCAAAGTCTCCATGGCCCTCACCACGGCCTGCCCCATTTGCAATGGCGCGGTCACGCCCGGCGTGAATCCCTGCCCGCATTGCGGCTCCACTCTCGACTGGCAGTCCTGATTTCCGCCCCATGTCCCACCGCGCTTCACACGCGAAAACGCAAAGGGCCCAGACCCGGCTTCCGCCGGAGGAAGACCCGGAGTTTCAGATCGCGCCGATGATCGACATTCTCCTCGTCCTGCTCGTCTTCTTCATGTCGATCAGTTCGACCGAAGTGCTGCAGGTCAACAAGGAGGTGACGCTGGCCGTGGCCAAGGATGCCAAGGAGGCGGAAAAAGACACCAAGGGCCAAACGATCGTCAACGTCATGTGGGCCACGCTCAACAACGCGGGCAGCCTCGAGGTCGACAACCAGAAGTTCGCGCAGCCCGAGCAGATGCTCAATTACCTCGCGACCAAGACCCAGGCGAACCCCGCGATGCGCGTCCTCATTCGCGCCGATCGCAACGTGCGCTACGAGTACCTCAAGCACGTCATGATCACCGCCGGCAAGGCAGGCGTCGGCAAGGTGACCTTCTCCGTGGTCGACAAAGACGCCACCGCTCCCGCCACCGCCCCCTAACCGATGACATTTTCTCCCTCCACGTTTAGCGAAAGGAACACCTCATGGGCGGCTCAGTAAGTTCAGAAGACGGCGACATCGGGTTTCAAATCGCCCCGATGGTCGACGTTGTTTTCGTGCTCATGCTCTTCTTCATGGCCAGCGCCGGTTCGCAGGTCACGGAACGGGAGCTCAACATCAGCCTGCCCAGCGGCGCGCCGGCCAGCAAGGACGCGACGGTCAAGACGCCGATCATTATCGACATCTCGCCCGAGGGCCAGGTCGTGGCCAACAACCAGGCTTTCGGCACGCCGACCGACAAAAATCTCCTCACGCTCCGCGACTGGCTCAAGGCCACCCAGGGCTTCGGCGGCGAAGACCCGGTCATCATCCGGCCCAATGCCGAGACGCGTCACGAGCGCATCATCGACGTGCTCAACGCCTGCGCCGCCGCCGGCATCAAGAATCTCACGTTTTCGTAGTCGCTTTGCGAGGGCGGCGGTGCTAGTCTGCCCTCATGTCTCCCCCGACAAACCGCACGAAAGCGGAGGTCCGTCTTGCGCCCGAGGAAGGGCCGGAATTTCAGATCGCGCCGATGATCGACATCCTCCTCGTGCTGCTGGTCTTCTTCATGTCGATCAGCTCGACCGAAGTGCTGCAGGCCAGCCCGGAAGTGACCTTGCCCGCGGCGCGGAACGGCAACCCGCCGGCCGCTCAGCCCGGAGGCCAGGTGATCGTCAACGTGACGTGGAATACGATCAACAACGTGGGCGGCATCGAGGTCGACAGCCAGCGCTTTGACCGCGCAGAGGAACTCCTCCCCATTCTGAAAATGAAAGTCCAGGCCAACCCGGACTTGCGCGTGCTCATCCGCGCCGATCGCGCCGTGCACTACGACTTTTTAAAGAAGGTCATCGTGGCTGCCGGTCAGGCGGGCATCGGCAAAGTCACTTTTTCCGTGACGGACAAAGACGCCCCGGCCACCACCGTCGAATAGCCACCAACAGAATCCACCACCCATGGCCGCTTCCATACGCTCAGGCGAAGGAGAAATCGGATTTCAAATCGCGCCGATGGTCGACGTGGTTTTTGTGCTCATGCTTTTCTTCCTGGCCTGTGCCGGCGGGCAAATCAAAGAGCGCGAACTGCATGCGCAGTTCCCCGGCCCAGGTGTCCCTTCAGGAACCGCCGGCATCATCATCATCGACATCACCGCCGAGGGTCAGGTCATCGCCAACAATCTTTCCCTCGGCTCCCCCGCGGACAAGCGCATCCCCGCCCTGCGCGATTGGCTCAAGGCCACCCAAGGCTTCCGCGGGAACGATCCCATCTACATCCGGCCTCACCCCGCCACCCGCCACGAGCGCATCATGGATGTGCTCAACGCCTGCCGCGCCGCCGGCATCGAAAAGATCACGTTTTCCTAATGCCTTTGGGATAGGTTGTCGCCGACTGCTGCGGGCGATGGGATGCCATGGAGAAGGAGCATTTTGGGCGGAAAATACGCCAAAATCCGCAACCAAGCCAATGGAGCCAACCAAGCCAATGGAGCCAATGGGACCACCGAGACACCGAGAGTGATTGTCGAGAGAACTGCCGGTTCCGAGTTTTAAATCGGTAGCGCGTGTAACCCAGGCGTCGGCTTTCCTCAGTAAAAGGTATGACCCCTGATCCATCATCGCCTTCCGGTCCCGAGCCATGCCCGAATTGCAGCGCGCCCATACCCGCGCACGCCCCGCAGGGACTCTGCCCAAACTGCCTGTTCGCACGCCTCGCCGCGCAGACCGACGACGGCGCGGGCGCGACGGCGCAGGAGCCTCCCCTGACCCCGGAGGAACTGGCCCCGCACTTTCCTCAACTCGAAATCCTGGAATGCCTCGGCCGCGGCGGCATGGGGGTCGTTTACAAGGCGCGGCAGAAGTCGCTCAATCGTTTCGTCGCACTGAAACTGCTCGCGCCGGAGCGCGTGGAGGATGCGAAATTCGCGCAGCGTTTCACCCACGAGGCCCAGGCGCTCGCGGCGCTCAACCATCCGAACATCGTGACCATTCACGATTTCGGCCAGGCGGGCGGCTTCTACTTCCTGCTCATGGAATTCGTGGATGGCGTGAACCTGCGGCAGGCCATGAAGGCCGGCCGCTTCGCGCCCGAGCAGGCGCTCGCCGTGGTGCCGCCGGTATGCGAGGCGCTGCAGTACGCGCACGAGCACGGCATCGTGCATCGCGACATCAAGCCGGAGAACCTGCTCCTCGACAAGGAGGGCCGGGTGAAGATCGCCGACTTCGGCATCGCGAAGATGCTCGGCGACACCACGGCGGGCGTGAACGTCGCGGAGTCCCAGCCCGCCGGCACACCGCAATACATGGCCCCGGAGCAGAAGGAACATCAGGTCGCCGACCACCGCGCGGACATCTACTCGCTCGGCGTGGTGCTTTACGAGTTGCTCACCGGCGAACTCCCCGCGGACAAGCTCCAGCCACCCTCATCCCGGCCCCGCGGTTTGCAGATCGACGTGCGCCTCGATGAGATCGTCCTGCGTGCGCTGGAGAAGACGCCGGAACTCCGCTATCAGACCGCCGGGGAATTTCGCACGCAGGTGGAGACGATGACTGGCCGCGCGAGCGGGCCACCGGTGCAGCCCCCCGAGGTAACCGAACCCTCGCGTTTCTCGCGCAACGCCATCGTCGGCGCCTGCTGGGTGATCTTCTTCTTCGCCGTGGTCCCGGCATTTATCGCTCACGAAATGGAGACGCATGAATTCTGGCGCCACGGTCCTTTTGCGTCGGTCCTGGTCTGCTTTGTCTGGTTCGTCTTCGTGATTCCGGGGTTCATCGCGCCGCTGGGCGCGACCCTGCTTGGCTGGATCGCCGCCACGCAAATCCGCCGCTCGGCGGGGAAACTGTACGGGCTGTGGCTGGCGGTGTGCGATGGCTTGTTCTTCCCGCTGCTCGTTCTGGATGTGCTGATCTGGGATGTGGCTTCTCGCGCACTCATCCTGTTCTCCAACTGGCAGGCGCACGCTATTAGCCAGCAGGTCAGGCAGTCAGCATCCGACCCCGTCAGAACCTTCGAGCTCATCACCCAGCTTGATGCACATCATTGGTTGCAAGATGTCGAATGGGACTTGTTTCGCTTTGTCGTGCTGGCGGTCGTAGTCGTGGTTGATTGGCTCATCATCCGCGCTGTCTGGCGCGCGGTGAGCGGGTCATCGGTCTTGCCCACACGGAAAAGCGCGTTGGGAAAAAAAGCCTTGGTCGCTGGTATCTTCACCGCGGCCGTCTGCCTGATCATCGCCATCTTCGCTCCCCGCGGTGCGACCCAGGCGACAAATGCCTCCGCCGCGCAGGAAACGTGGTCGCCAGCTCTCACGCCAGGTGCGAAGCCGGACCTGCAGCAAATCCTCTCCGAGGCGCAGGCCCTCGCCGGCAGCGGACGATATGAGGAAGCGTTACAGCGCCATCTCTGGTTTCACTATCACTCCTTGGAATTTGACCCGGCGTTTTCTGGTGTCCGCCTCTCCTTCGCCCTCTCCTATTGGGTCGAACTCGGGAAGCATTATCCCAAAGCGAGATTGGCCCTGATCGAAATCCGCGACGCGGGAGCGCGAGACCTGGGCGCAGGCCACGGCGACTTCGCCCTCTTCCAGGAGTTCGATGCCATCAATGAGAATCTTCAGGAACTCAACGCCACGTACCCCTTGTTCAAGACGATGGCCGCGGTGAACCAGACGCTGGCCCACCAATGCTATCCGCTGGTGGAAGACCGATTGATGCAACGCGGCGAATACGAGGACTGCCTCGCCTATATCGGCGATCCGCAGGCGAGATTCGAGTCCCTCCGCAAGATATGGGAAGTGACGCAAAAGGTTTCGGCCGCGATCCCCGCATCCCAGCAAGACGAACTCCGCAGCCATACCAGACAAAGATTCGTCGCCGACACCTGCCGGCTGATCGAAATCCTCGTCGCGACCCACCGCCAGTCGGAAGCCGAAAAAATCCGCGACCAAGCCGTGGCTACGCTGGATGATGCGCGGTTAAAGTCCGCAGTGGCCGACGCCGAGCAACGGATCCGACGCAAAACGCCGGTGCCCGCTGCCTCTGCACCCGAAGCCCCATCACGATGAACAACCGGGCGACTTTATAATGACCGACGGTGATATCTTCGCTACCACGCGCTGGACACAGGTCGTCGCGGCGCAGGGCGCATCCACCCAGGCAGGCACGGCGCTGGCGGAATTGTGCGCCGCCTATTATGCCCCCGTTCACAGTTACATCGCGCGCACCGCGCAGGACCTCGGCGATGCGCGCGATCTCACGCAGGAGTTTTTCGCGCGCTTGCTCGCCGGGCGCGTGATCGCGGGCGCGGAGCGGGAGAAAGGGCGCTTTCGCGCTTACCTGCTCGGCGCGGTGAAACACTACCTCGCCGACACGCGCGACCGTCGCCGCGCGGCCAAACGCGGCGCGCAGCACGATCATGTGCCGCTGGTTTCCGGCACCGATACATCGCCCGGCCATGAATGCGCCGTCCCGGAATCTCCCGCACCGGATGCTTTCTTTGACCGGCAATGGGGCCTGGCCGTTCTCGATCTCGCGCTTACCGCCCTGGCAGCCGAACACGACCGCCAGGGCAAGGCCGGGCAATTCCAATTGCTGAAACCGTGGCTCACCGGAGATGCTGCCGGCGCGAGTCAGGCCGAAGTGGCCGCGCAACTGGGGTTGAGCGACGGCGCGGTCAAGGTGGCCATCCATCGCCTCCGCAAACGCTTCCGGGATTTGGTCAAGGCAGAGATCGCTCACACGGTCTCCACCGAAGAGGAGGCCCGGGAGGAATTGCGCTATTTCATCGAGGTGGTGAGCCGGTCGGATGACCCACCCCAAGCCGAATAATCGACCCAGCATCCCGTAAATTACGAAACTTCGTGAACCCGATTCCGAACGCACGTAAGATCGTGCCGTGAATCCCGCCCTGTTTCCGAGCGTCATGGTTTCGGTGGCGCAAAATCGCACGCTGCCGGAGCTTTTGCGGGCGATCGTCAATGGGATTGCCCGTTGCAACAACGTGGCCCTGGCCCGGATCTGGTTGGTCGAGCCCGGCGACCTGTGCGCGACCTGCCGTCTGCGGGAAAAGTGTCCCGATCAACGCCGCTGCCTGCACCTCGTGGCCAGCGCCGGCAATGCGCAGGATCCGTCGGTCGACCTCACGGGCATCGATGGTGCCTTTCGCCGGCTGCCGATCGGTTTTGGCAAGGTGAGCCCCGCGGATTCCGGTGAACCGGTGCTGCTGCAAGGGCTGACCGGCGACGAAGAGTGGATCGCCGATCCCCCGTGGTTTCGCCGCGAAGAGGTGCGCACCTTTGCCGGCCAGCCGCTCGTCTTCCAAGGCAAGGCGCTGGGGGTGCTCGCGATTTTTGACCGCGGTGTGCTCACCGACACCGATTTTGCGTGGCTGCGCATCTTCGCCGATCACGCGGCGGTGAGCATCGCCAACGTCAACGCTTACGAGGAGATCGCCTATCTCAAGGAACGGCTCGAGGAGGAAAATATCTATCTGCGCGAGGAAGTGAGCATCGCGCGCGGTTCGGGGGATTTAATCGGCGAGAGCGCGACGCTGCGCAAGGTGCTCCAACAGATCGACCTCGTGGCGAAGACCGATGCCACGGTCTTGATCACCGGCGAGAGCGGCACGGGCAAGGAACTCGTGGCCCGCGCCATCCACGCCGGCAGCACGCGGAAGGACCGCGCGCTCATCAAGGTCAATTGCGGCGCGATTCCGGAACCGCTTTTCGAGAGCGAGTTTTTCGGCCACACCAAGGGCGCTTTCACCGGGGCGATGCGCGACAAGCCCGGGCGCTTCGAGCTCGCCGATGGCGGCACGCTTTTTCTCGATGAGATCGGCGAAGTGCCGCTGGCCATGCAGGCGAAACTGCTCCGCGTGCTGCAGGAGCAGGAAGTCGAGCGGGTGGGCGACACACGTTCGCGCAAGCTCAACGTGCGGATCATCGCCGCGACGAATCGCGATCTCAGCGCGGAAGTGGACGCGGGCCGTTTCCGCCAGGACCTCTTCTACCGGTTGAGCGTCTTTCCCATCCATAATCCGCCGTTGCGCCAGCGCCGCGAAGACATTCCGCAGCTCGCCGATCATTTCATCCGCGAAGCCGCGCGCCGCCTGCATTGCCGCCCGCCGAAGCTCACCGAGGGAGTCGTCCGCCAATTGGTGGCTCACGACTGGCCGGGCAACATCCGCGAATTGCAAAACGCCCTCGAGCGCGCCGTCATCCTCGCCGACGGCGGCCCGCTGCACCTGGACGTATCGCCCTCGCCGACACCCAACCCGGCGCCACCCACCCCCACTCCGCTCCGCACGCGCCACGAGCTCAAGCAACAGGAGCGCGAAGCGATCACCGCCGCCCTCGCCCAAGCCGGCGGCAAAGTTTCCGGTCCCAATGGCGCCGCCGCCTTGCTCGGCATGAGACCGACCACTCTCTATTCCCGCATCACCGCCCTGGGCCTAAAACGCAAACCCGACTAACCGCCAAAAATACCCAGCGCACCCGCCTCGCTCCTTTTCCATCGTCCATTCCCGCGCTTAACGCGGGTGGACGCACGCCGTCGCTCCCCCCACGGCAGCGACGGCGGCTTCTCCTCCGCCGATCATCACCTCGGCGGTTACCACGCTCTACAAAGTCTTCACCCGGATCCATGTCTCCGCCCGCGCGCCCGTCGCCGGGTCGCGCACGCTCAGGCGGTGCACCCCTTCGCGCGCCTCGACATAAGTCCGCCCGTCGCGCTCGCGAAAGTGCAGCGACTCGCTCTCCCACACCGCCAGCGCCGCGCCGCTCGCCTGCACCGGCACCCAGCGGCTCGACGGCAAATCCGGGTCGATGACATACGTCGTCCCCGCCACCGGCGCCTCCAGGCGCAGCGTCGTGTCCTTTGCGTCGCACAGCGCGCGCGTCGCCGCGCCCGTCTCGCCGCTCTCCATCCACGCCCGATACTCCGGGCCGAGCTTCACCCGCCCGTCGGCATCGTAGTCGTCCGCGGATTCCACGGGCGGTAAATTATTTTGCAAAAAACTCTCACGCACCGCATCCGCCCGCGGATGCACCAGGAGCTTCCCCGTCAACGGATGTACCTCGCGCTCAACGATATCCTCCGGAATCGCAAACCACGTCGTCCCAAAGCGCGCGTGCAATTGCGCCATCACCGCGTGCATGATCGGCCCCGCCCCCGTCACCCCCGACACATCGCGCATCGGCGCGCCGTCGAAATTCCCCACCCACACGCCCACCGTGAATTCCGGCGTGTAGCCCATCGCCCAGTTGTCGCGGTAATCGGTGCTCGTCCCCGTCTTGCACGCGACGGGAAAATCGAACCGCAGCGCCGAGTTCGCTCCAAACGCCGGAACCCGTGCGGCATTGTCCGAGAGGATGTCCGCGATGAGCCACGCCGCAGCGCGCGTCTGCGCGGAATGGTCCGCCGCCGACGTGGTTTTCGCGATATCTGGCTCTTTGGCCAGTGCCGGATCGAGCACCACGCGGTACGGCCGCCATTCCCCGAGCCGCGCCAGCGCAGCATAGGCGTTCGTGAGTTCGATCAGCCGGGTCTCGGCGTTCCCAATCGTCAGCCCGAGCCCGTAGAAATCCGCCGGCTGGTCGAGCGTCGTCATACCCCACGCACGCAAGCGCGCTTGGAGCGTCGACGCCCCACCGATGGAACTCAGCACGCGGACCGCCGGGATGTTGAGCGAATTCGCCAGCGCGAGCCGGTAGCGCATCGGCCCATAGCAGCGCTTGTTGTAATTCTCCGGATGATAACCCCCAGTCGAAGTCATGAACACCGCGGGCACATCCGCCACCACGCTCGCCGGCGTCGCGCCGCGCTCCAGCGCGAGCAAGTAAGTGAAAGCCTTGAACGTCGATCCCGCCGAGCGTCGAGCCAGCGCGCCATTCACCTGGCCCGTGCCGGGAGCGAAATAGTTCTCCGATCCCACCAGCGCGATGACCTCGCCGGTGCGGTTGTCGATCACCACCACCGAGCCATTGCGCACGTTCTTCTCGCGCAACTGCGCCAGCCGCGTTTTCACCGTGTCCTCCACGAAACGGTTCAAGTCGAGATCGAGTGTCGTCGCGACCACGGGCGGCGCGCCCGGCGGCAATTCTTGCAGCACGAAATCCACGAAATGCGGCGCGAGGAAGCGCCGCTGCCGCGCCTGAAGCGTCAGCTTTTCCTGCGAAGCCGTGGCGAGCTCATCCGCGGTCAGGAGGCCATCGTCCCGCATCCGTTGCAACACTGTCATTTGCCGGCGCTTCGCTCGCGCGAAGTTCCGGTGCGGATTCATCCGCGTGGGATTCTTCGGCAACCCCGCAAGGAAGGCCGCCTCCGCGTCGCTCAAGTCCGCCAGCGGCTTGCCGAAATAGTAATCCGCCGCCGCCACCACGCCGACGTTCATGTTCCCAAAATCGAGCCGATTCAAATAGGCCGCCAGGATCTCGTCCTTGCTCCACAATTGCTCGAGACGCAACGCCCGCGCCGCCTCCAGCACTTTCGTCGTGAAGGAGCGTGGCCGGGTATCGGAAATCTTCACGAGCTGTTGGGTGATCGTCGATGCCCCCGAGGTCACCCGCCGATGCCGCAGGTTGCCCACCACGGCACGGGCCAGCGCCACGACGTCCACCCCGCGATGCTCGAAGAACCGCTTGTCCTCCGCCGCGAGCATCGCGTGGATCACATTCGGCGGCACCTCGCGCAACTCCACCGCATGCGCGAAACTCTGGTCGGTGCGCGTCTCGCGCAACGGCTTCCCGTAGCGGTCCGTGAATTCCACGCTCTGCGCCGAAGGACGCAGCAGCGCCGGCGGCAACGGCACAAACTTCAACCCCACCCAGCCGAGCGCCACCCCCGCCACCCCGCCCCGCAACCCCCACCACGCGGCCCTTTTCAGGAACCGCGTGGTGCGTGGCCACCGCGCGGATGTTGTCGGCGTCCGTGCTGCGCTGTCTTTATTCGTGTCCATTAGCGTCCATTCGCGGTTGTCTCCCCCGCCTCATTTCAGCGGCAGGCTCGTCAGTTGCGTGGACTCCGTCAGTCCGAACCGCTCGGGATGATACATCTCCTCCACCTTGGACGACGGCGCCGTCGCCGTCCCGACCGAACGCACTCGCGCCAGGTAGCGAATCGTATAATCTCCCGGGAAGATATGGTCGGCGAAGAACAGCGCACGATCCTCGCGCAACTCGGTGTAGTCACTCATCCACGCCCGTCCGATCTTGTCCCCAGCGCGCGTCTCTTGCGACTTGAAGGCCGGATTCAGCGCCTCAAAAATCGCGGGCAGCGGATCATCCACCACCACGAAATTCGCGGGCCGGCGCACCTCCACGTTCAGCGTCACGAGCACGCGATCGCCCACGCGCGGTTCCTTCAAGTCACTCAAGGTTCCGTCGTCCTCCACCTTCGTATAGCTGCGCCGGATCGAATAGCCCTGGTCCTGCTGCGGCTGCACAATGTTGCTCGGGCGCGACTCGACCACCACCTCGGCATAGACCGTCTTTCCACCGGGATTGGCGAGCTGCATCGGTTGCGCCGCCGACTTCTTGTTCAGCGCGAACTCCGCGCTCATCAACGCATGCTCCGAGTTCACGTCGACCGCTTGCGCCTTACCCTGCCAGGTCAACGTGCCCGTCATTTGATTGTCCGGTTTCTCCGCGGTGCGGAAGTAATCGGAGAGCGCGAGCAGCGACCAGCAGTTGCCTTGGGTCGTCATCCAGTGGCCGTTCGAGCGGCGTCCCATCAACTCGGTGACGAGCTTCCCGACGACCGGTGATTCCGGCTGGTGTTTGTTCCAGGCCATCAGCCGCATCGCCGTGTCGCGCGACGACGACCAGAACCAGTCGTCATCGGAATTGCGGATCTCTTGCTGCGGATCGAGCAACGCCGCGACCATCTCCTTCGGTCCATTGCTCTCGAGGATCGCCAGCGCCAGCAGCGCGCGATTCTCCGTGCTCAATTGCTCGCGCTTCTTGAACATCACTTCGTTGTAAGCCGGTTCCGCCTGCCCGGCGACGGCCAGGGTGAAGAGCGCGAGACAGCGATCCGATGGTCCGCCGCTGCGGTAGTGCCTGTCGAAGTTGTCCTGGCCCGCGCCACGCAATTGCTCACTGAGATATTTGCAGAGCCGGTTGAACGCCTCCTCCGGCACCGCGAAGCCCGCGCGCTTGGCCATCGCGAGACCGAATCCCCCGTAGGCGCTGCCCCAGAACAGGGGCTCACTTTCCCCAGGCCAGTAAGACAGCCCGCCGGAACTCGTCTGCATCGAAAGCAGCCGGTCCACCCCGTGCGCCACCGCGTCGGCGATTTGTTCATCGGTCTTTTTCATCGACGGAAACACACCCTGGAAGCCGCGCATGGAGACCCACGGCAACGTGCTCGAAGTCGTCTGCTCCACGCAGCCGTAGGGATAGTGCAACACCTGGTCGAGCGATTCCCGCAGCTCCAGCGCGCGCGAATTCGTCAGGCTCACATGCACCACGCCCGTGCCCTCGAGCAACTCGGGACTCACGCCCGCCAGCAGGTTCGTGTCCTTGCCCTTCGTCTGGGTGAGATGCACCTCGCGCAACAGCGGCACCGGGTAGCCCACGTTGAGCGTCGTCTGCACCGCATCGCGATAAGTTACGCCGCCCCCGCTGAAGTTCGCCGACCATTTCCACACCGCCTGCCCCGGCTGGGCGAAGGTCACGGGAATATCCACGGCCAGCGAGCCGCGCGCGGGCAGCTTCACGTGCTGCGCCGCACTGCCATTGGAAACCGTCGGATCGAAATCGACGTGCACGTCGACTTCGCCATCGTTGTCCGTGAGATTGTGCAATACACCGCGCAAGATCAGCTTGTCGCCGACATTCGCGAAACGCGGCAGCGCCGGCTCGAGCATCACCGGCTTGTTCACCTCGAAGGCCGATTCCGCGCTGCCGAATTGATCGCGCGCTGTCTGCACCACCGCGATCACACGATACCGGGTCAAACTGTCCGGCGCGGTGAACTTCGCGTCCACGCGACCCTCCGCATCCGTCCGCAGATTGCTGCTCCAGAGTGCGCAGGCCACGAAGTTTTTCCGCAGCGCGTCGCTCGCATCTTCACCGCCGCCGCCCACCAGGTATCCCTTGTTGCCGAAGGCACGATCCTCCGGATCTTCCGACATCAGCGTCGGCAGCGTGAGCCCCGTGGTCACCGCCAGCGCACGTTCCTGGTTGAAGAAGGTCAGCGGATCGGGCGTCTCATAACCCATCAGGCTCAGCACACCTTCATCCACCGCATAGAGCGTGATCTCGGCATTCGCCACCGGCTTGCCGGCGAAGTCGAGCACCTGCGCGCCCACCTTCACCTCGTCGCCGGGCCGATGACTCGGCGCGTCCGGCGTCACGTAGACCGTCAGTTTCGCATCGGGCCGCGCCACCTTCAGCTTGCAATAACCCACGCGGTATTCCGGCGCCTTGAATTTCTTCGTGCTGTCCGCCGCCCCGCGCAAAAGCGTCACCGAGACGAATACATTCGGCGCATCGGTTTCCAGCAGTGGCACCTCCACCATCGGCGCGTTGCCCGCGAGATGCACCACGAAGGAGCGCAGCACCTTCTCGCGTTCCACCGTCACCAGCGCCTCACCCTCGATCGGTGTCTTGACCAGCACCTTCGCCGACTGCCCACTCAGGTATTCATCCTTGTCAGACGCGAGCTGGATTTGAAACGGGTTCTTATAGTCCCAGCCTGTCTCGCCCTTGCCATACACATTGATCGAAGTCGTGCTGATCACCTCGCGCCCCTCGGCGTCCTTGCTGACTGCCTCGAGCAGATACAGCCCCGGCTTGCCCACGTTCACCGAGGCGATCTGCTCATCTGGCGACACCGTCCATCCATTGCCCCGCTTGACCAGCGCATGCGTTTTGATCGTCGTTTGCGACACGAGTTCGAAATGCGCCTGGTTGCGATACTCCGAAGCGTCTCCCGCCGTCTCCACGCGGGTCGTGTCCCAATCTACGCGCGTCAACCGCAAGTGCGCCTCCACCGGCTCGGGCGTCGGCGTGCCATCGGTGCGCACCGCAATCACATCCACCGGCAATGGGTCACCCTCGTGGATCACGTCGCGCAGGTGCCGGATGCCGAGATAGAAATCCGAACTGTGGATCGTGAAATCCGACGACTGCGAAACCGTCTGCTCATCTACATCCGTGATCTCGCACAGCAGATGCGCGAGCCGCGGCTGTGGCGCCTTTTCATTCAGCGGAATCGTCGATTCCACCGTGGCCTTGCCCGTGGCATCGAGGTCCAGCTTGCCCTGGTCGGAAAAATGCGAGACGCGATCGAGTTTCTCGTTCAAGTCGTAGTCGCGAATGGCATCGCAAAAATCGAACGCCGCAAATCCCGCGGGCTGGAAGCCATTGTCGCTCGCATCGAGTGACCACGTGAGCTTCGCTTGGGAAAGCGATTTGCCCATATAATACTGCGCGGTGATGGGCAGCGAAATCTCCGCCTGCCCGACGGTCGCCGGCGCGGTCGGGATCTTGATTTCAAACGCATTGGGTGTGTACTCCTGCACTTCGAAGGAATGCACTCCGATCGCTTTCGCGTCGGCGCCGTCTTCGGCCATCACCAGTTCCACGCTGTAGGTGCCCAGCCCGCTTGTCGGCAGCTTGACGTCCACGGAAAGCGAACCCACATCGGAAATCCCCAGCGTCTGGTTCAGGATGCGCCGGTCGCGCGCATCGGTCACGCGCAAGGTCGCCTTGGCCCCCGCCGGCACGTGCGGGTGATCCCCCCGCCAGTCGCGCACGATACCCTTCAGGTGCACCGTGTCGCCCGGCTTGTAAACCGGCCGCTCGGTGAACAGCAGTGCCTGCCGCGTGTCGGCCGCGCCACCCTCTTCGTCTTCCTCGAAACCCCCTTCGCGGATGCCGAGCTGCCGCAACGAGAGGTCTTCCGAGTGATTGTGAAAATCGACCAGGTGCGTGTCCTTGCCGTTCGCCGCGACCAGCCATTCGGAATCCGTCTTCGTCGACACCCGGGCCACCCCCGCCGCATCCGTGATCGCTTCATTGGTGATTTCGTTCTCCTTGTTGAAGACGCGCACTTCCGCGCCCTCCACCGCCTTGCCCGTGGCCAGGGAAAAGACATGCGCGAAAGTCTCGCCCTTCGATTCTTTCCACACCATCCCCAAGTCGGTCACTTGCACGAGCGTCTGCACGCCGGGGCGCGCATTGGCCTTGG
This sequence comes from Chthoniobacter sp., assembly GCF_040003245.1. Classification (NCBI taxonomy): domain Bacteria; kingdom Pseudomonadati; phylum Verrucomicrobiota; class Spartobacteria; order Chthoniobacterales; family Chthoniobacteraceae; genus Chthoniobacter; species Chthoniobacter sp. The sequence continues at coordinate 4,132 of NZ_JBDUCX010000085.1, read as the reverse complement.
CCGGCTTGCCGATCTGCTCCGCGGTGAGCAACACGACTCCCGTCTTCCCTGCGCCGAGGATCTCGTTCCAGTCGAGGGCGATCTGCTTCTGTTCATCTTCGCCGGCGTTCACCTCGTATTCGTGCTGCCACACCATCTGGTTCGGAATGCCATCGAGGTCTACTTTGTCGTAAGGCTCTTCGCGATTGTAACGGCGACGGTCCCGCTCGGGATCCTCGTAGGCCCGGTAAGCCGCCAGCGCCTGCGGTGCCGCGTCCGCGGCAAACACTCGCGCAGTCACGCGAATCTTCGTCACATTCACCGCCAGCAAATGAAACTGCCGGCTGCCCGTGCTGAGCTGGTGCGTCGCGAATTCCTCGAAATAAAGCCGCGCCGGAATTTTGTCGAAGACCACCGTGTCGCGAAATTCCCTGGCCAGCACGAACGGCTCCGCCGAGGGCATCCCCGGTGCGACGATCACCTGGTATTCTTTCCCCAGCTCAAAGCCGCCCGTGAACGAAATCTCCCGTCCCTCGACCTTCGCCTGCAGGTTGGCCGGAGCTGGTTCCACTTTCACCCAGCGCGAGATGTTTTTGTCAGTCACTTCTTTCGGCAAGCTCTTGGTCAGCGCAATTTCGATATGGCGGTCGCCGCCGATCACGTTGGAGGGAGTGGCCTGCTGGACCTCGAAGGGCCGCACCACACCGATGGTAATCTCCTCCGCTTCGGCCAAGTGCAGGTTGGCTTCCGTCGACGGCAACCCCGCCTGCACCACCAACCGCCAGTCTCCGGGAGGCAAGGAGTGCGCTGGGGCAATCCATAGATGATTGGCGCCTGCGCCCGTGCCGCGTGCCTCGAGCCCGCTCACCGCCGCCTTTTCATAAAAGCGCTCCGTCCACGTCTTCACCGAGTGATCCTTGGTCCGCCACATGGGGAAATACCGGTCCGGATGGCTCCCCGCGCCCGCTTTCTCCACCTTGGCCGGGATCGTGTTGTGGTCGCCGCTTTCAAAGCGAATGAATGCCGCCGCGGCCTTTGGATCCACATCGGCATTGAAGAGCAGGGAAAAGCGCGGCTCGGCCGGCGCGTCGTTCCGGTTCAGATAGCTCGGTGAATTCCATCCCCCGAGACGCATCGGCGGCGCCGTCAGGATCTCGCGGAACTCCGCCTCCACCGCTGTGCCATCGAGCTGCTTCAGGCCGGGCGCCAGCGTCACCACATAGGTGGTGCCCAGCGCATAGGGCTCCTCCGGCTTGAACGTGCCGCTCCGCTGGCTCAACCACACGAAACTGCCCTTCACCGCCGGCGTGATCACGATCGGCGGTGAATCCGCCGTCGTCCCAATCTTGTCAATCGGCACGAGGTTGTCCTCAAAGCGGACTTCGAGGGTGGTGGTGGGTTGCAGGAGCCGCTCGGCGAAGAGACGGACGGTAGTCGGGCCCGCCAGGGCCGGAGTGGCAAGGAGTGCCGCAGCAGCCGCGAGAGCGGCCAGAGAGAAGCGCAATTTCATAAGAGTTTAGGGCGTGATGGCAATACGGCCCCTCCCACCTCCTCCTTTCACAAATCCGCAGAAATTTTTCGCGTGCACGGCCACCGCCGTTGGAAGACACGAAGTGCCCCCCGAATAGAGAGGGCATTTACAGCTCAGTTATGAAATCATCTCCCCGCCTCGTTCGTTGACCTCGCCAACTACCCATGAGCAATCCCAAAAAGCGTGTCCTGATCCTCGGTGGTGGTTTCGGGGGCGTGTATGTCGCGGTGCATCTGCAAAAGCTGCTGACGTCCAAGGAGATGGAAGAGATCGAGATCGTGCTGGTGAGCCGGGAGAACTACATGGTCTTCCAGCCGTTGCTCCCGGAAGTCATTTCGGGTTCCGTGGAGTTGAACCATGTGATCACCCCAATCCGTCGCATGGCGCCCAAGGCCTGTCTCCACACCCGCGAAGTCGAGTCGATCGATCCGGGCAATCGCACGGTGACGCTGAGTCCGGGCCTCGATCGCCTGCCCTTGGCGCTGAAGTACGATCACCTCGTCATCGCGATGGGCACGCAGTTGGACTACTCCAAGATCCCCGGCATGCGGGAGCACGCGCATCCCTTCAAGTACCTGGGTGATGCGCTGTATCTGCGCAATCAGCTTGTCCACGTGCTCGAGGCCGCCGAGGTGGAGCCCGATCCGGAATTGCGGCGGCGGCTGCTGACCTTCGTCGTTGCGGGTGGCGGTTTCTCCGGCGTGGAGTGCATCGCGGAGATGAATGACTTTTTGCGCGAAGCGATCCGGGCCTACCACACCATTTCGGAGAGTGACCTTCGCATTGTTTTGCTCCAGCGCGGGGACCGCATCCTGCCGGAACTCACGGAATCGCTGGCCGCGTTTGCGCACAAGCTGCTGGTCAAGCGCGGCGTCGAAATTCGGATCGGGGCCAGCTTGAAGGCTGTAAGTGCGGATACCGCGGTGATCGAGGACAAGAAGACGGGCACCGAGGAATCGATTTGCACGCGGACGACGATCGCCACCATTCCCGCCGGGCCGCATGCGCTGATCGCGTCCCTGCCCTTCAAGCAGGACAAAGGGCGCATCGTGGTGGACCAACACACCGAGGTGGTCGATAGCCCCGGCGTGTGGGCGCTCGGCGATTGCGCCGCGATCCCGCAGGTGGATGGGCAGACGTCTCCACCGACCGCACAACACGCCCTCCGCCAGGCGCGGACCTGCGCGGAGAACATCGTCGCGTCGTTTCGCCAGCAGCCGAAGAAGATCTTCAAGTTCACCGGCCTCGGCAAACTGGGATCGCTGGGCCGTCGCTCCGCCGTGGCGGAGGTCTTCGGCATCAAGCTCAAGGGGCTGATCGCCTGGCTCTTTTGGCGCGGGGTTTACGTCACCAAATTTCCCGGGCTCGATGGGCAGTTGCGCTTGATCGCCGATTGGATCCTCGATGTGTTTTTGCCGCGCGACATCACGCAATTGCAACTCTTTCACGAAGAAGCCGTGCACCGCGAACACTTCGAGGCCGGCGAGACGGTGTTCGCCACGGGCGATTTCGGGGACAAAGTGTACTTCATCGTGAAAGGCGAAGCGACGGTCGAGCGCGAGGGTGCGATCATGGCCGAATTGAAGAACGGCGATGTCTTCGGCGAAGTGGCGCTGATTTCCAATCACCCGCGGGGCGCGACGGTGCGGGCCACGACGGCGGTGGATGTGGTGGTCGTCTCGCGCGAGGCGTTCAAGGAATTGCTGGGCTGTCTGCCGGGCATGAACGAGACGATGCAGGAAATCATGCGAGTGCGTTTGGGGCGCACGCTGGATCTGCTCGATGAGATGCACAATCCGGCGGTGCCGGGTCAGGATGTAGCGAAGATGTAGGGTGACGGCATGGGGGCGCTGTCGCTTCGTGCCGGGCGCGGCCTGTTTGGTGTATTTCGTGGACCAAACCCGAAAGCCTCAGCGCTTCGCCAGCTCAGGCTCCGCCTGAGGGGCGCCCGCGGCGATGAGTTCGCGCGTCTTGCGCTGCACGGTACTGTCGTGGTCGGCCTGGGTGTAGGCGTTGAAATCGTTGAACCAGTACTTCTTCGCCCAGCGATACATCCAATGTTGCTCGGGGATTTCCTCGCCGGGGAGCCACTGGGAAAAGCGCGGAGTCATGCCTTCGAGCTCGGCCATGGCGGTGCCGCGCATGGTGGTGTCGCGGGCACCGTGCTTGACGACGAGATCCTTGACCAGGTCCGGCCGCTCGAGGACGACGCAGCCACGCGTGTGCTGCGCGCTGAGGTCGCGGAAGTCGCGCAGGAATTCCGAGTCGCGCATGGTGGCGTAGATGCCGCGCGGGTCGCGGATATTCTCGGTGGCAAATTGGATGATCGGACAGGGCTCGATGTCGCCGCGCGGATTGACGTGATGGCTGATGCCGGTACTCATCGGGCAGAGCGCCTTGCCTTCGCCGTCGTAGTAGGCGTCGATGATCGCGATGGGCACGCGGGCTCGCATTTCCACGACGAAACGACGCACGCGCACGAGTTGCTCCGGGGTGAGCGCGAGCTGCGGGTTCATCTTCGGGCCGACCGGGCGATAGGTGTGGAACCACGCGTAATGGACGCCGCGTGAGATCAGCTCGCGCAGCCACGACTCGGTGCAGAGGTCGTCGATATTCGTCTGG
>NZ_JBDUCX010000084.1:0-24957 GCF_040003245.1 Chthoniobacter sp. | reverse complement strand
AGAGCACTTTTCCGAAGCTGATGATCAAGGTGCGTCCCGAGATCGTGACTTTGGGCGCGGGCATTCCGTTGACGCCGGACCAGGACAATCATCTCAGCCCCGAGGAGTGGAAACGCACGCTGGAGGAAGATCCGGACGTGGTGGTGCTGGATGTGCGCAATCGCTACGAGTCCGCCGCCGGAAAATTTGCGAAGGCCATTGCCTGCGACATCGAACATTTCCGCGAGCTGCCCGCCTACGCGGAGCAACTGGCCGATTTGAAAGATCGCAAGGTGCTGATGTATTGCACCGGCGGGATTCGCTGCGAAAAAGCCTCGGCATTATTCCGCAGCAAGGGCTTTACCAATGTCTTCCAGCTCCACGGCGGGATTGTCACGTATCAGGAACAATTCGGCAACGAGCACTGGCTCGGCGAGTGTTTCGTTTTCGATCAGCGAATGACGGTGCGGGCGGAAGGCGACCTGGTCCCGATCGGCCAATGCGCGCACACCGGGCGCACGACGAATCGTTTCGTGAATTGCCTGCACGACCCGTGTCACGTGCTCTTCCTCCTCGCCGCGGAAACGGAGCGCGAGAACACCGACACCCGCCTCTGTCCGCAATGCCTGGCCGCTGGTTTCACTTCTGATACCGCCGACTACAAGGGCAGCCCGGCGCGAGCTTGTTGAGGGGAAGTTCGGATAAATTCCCTCATCGATATCGACGGCGGAAAGACGGAGACCTTCTGGCGGGGTTAGCCGCGGTTTGAAGAGTATTTCCGGTCTTGGGATTAATTTATCTAATTTAAGGCTGGAAACTCTCTGGCGATCGGCGACACAATGGCGCGGATGAGAATTTCGATGGCCGTTGTGGCGGCATTCGTATCGGGAATTTGTTTTTTGGCGGCTTCACACGCGGTTGCGGCACCCGTGACTTGGGGAAACCACCTCGTGGCCGATACCGCCGCCGGCATCCTCGATGCCCAGAGTATCCCGGCCAGCAGCACCATCCGTTTCACGAATGTGGGCGGCGCCGGATACGATATCGTGATTACGACATCCTCGCTGGATTATTCCACGGCGGGGAACATGGGCGACCCGTCGAACGTGAACATCTCGTGGTCGATCCAAGGGGCGACGGCTTCCTCCCTCGGCGCGGCCATCCCTTATTCGTCGGTCGATGTTCACTTTTACGCCACGGGGACGAGCGATCCCTTTTATCTCACCGGGGTCGATTTTCGGTTGGTCGACGCCGAGACGGGGGAGCGCTTTCGAAATCTCAACTACTACAGTGCCCACGGGGATCTCGTTCCGCTGGCCACGCCCGCGGATCTGACTGGCGCCGCCAATCCGATCCTTTCCTACAGCCACGGAACTCCGGTTACCTACCCTGATTTGAGCCTGGACAGTGGTGAAGGAAATGTCGGGCAAACGCAAACGACCAAGTGGATTGAATTCAACCTGAGCGGGAAGGCGGTGAGTGGTTTCAGTTTCCAAGCGGGTCGTGCTTCCTCGGGAGCCGGTGGTGTCGAAATTTCCAGCCTGGGAGATCTGGTGCATCAATTGCAGGCCATCGGAAGTGGGGCGATTGTGGCCACGGGCCAATCCTATGATGGCCTGGCTTCGACCTCCACGGTGCCCGGCGGCGCCGGGACACAAGTGCAACTGCTGGGTGGGAGAGCGTCGGCGACTACCACGGTCACGGCCGCCTTCAGCCTCGTAAGCACTTCCGGATTTCAAGCGGGCGCGGGCACCTTGAGCGACGTCGTCAGCCTGCAGGGCACCAACGGCGACAAAGTGGTGCTGCAACTGAGCTACGACCCAGCGGCACTGGCTCCCGGTCAACTCGAGAGCGACGTTTTCCTCGGGTGGTTCAATGGCGGTGGGGTGCTGGTCAATGCGGTGGACGGCAACACCAATCTTCCCGGGGAGGTGAATAATCCGCTTTTTCACCTCGGCGCCTACGATCCCACGCTCGATTTTCACCTCGGTTACTATGGCGTGGACACGGTGAACAAGACGGCGTGGGCGGTCATCGACCACAATAGCGAATTTCTGGCCGTACCCGAGCCGGCCAGCGCCGGGTTGGTGGCCCTCGGCGCGTTGACGCTCCTCGCGCGCCGTCGTCGGCGACGCTGACTGCCCTTGTAAAAAAACTCGCACCTTAAATCGGCTTAAGGGGGCTTAAGGCACCTTAAATCGGCTTCGTTTTCGTCGCCGGGACTTCTCGATTGCATCGGTCGCTTGGCACGGGTCTTCAAGGGACGCCGGCAATTTTCGCACCTTGATTCGGCTTGATTCGGGCAAGGGCTGCCGCCCTTTTGGGGTGAGCCGTTTTCCGCATCATTTCCGGTGGTGTCGCTTCGCTCAACCACCGGCTATGGCGCTGGGATGCCTCCGGCATCGAACAGGGGATCGAGCCATTTCGCGAGGCGCTAGCCGCATTTACCGCGGCACCGCGTTTGTTGAGTTTCCGGCGGAGGGACGACGGGCAGGGGGCGACCTGGCGGTGGCGGGCGTGGTGGAAAGTCCTCGGAGTTCATACGGGGCAGTGTGCCATGACCCGGCGGAAAAAGTGCATCGCTCCATTGGTTCCATTGGCTCCATTGCGGGAAATCTTCCCGCGATGACCCGTTACGCCGCACATTTTCCGCGCCCCTTGGTCGCGTTCGAAAATAATCCATCATCCCTGATGCGTAATTCAGGGAGCCGTGGTAAGGTTTGCCCATGAATAGCACCGGCAATTCAATGCCGGGCGCCCTCCCGGAAGCCAAACGGGACACGTCTTCATGGAAGGAGATTGTGCGTCGATACCAGAAGCCCTCTCTGTGGCGCGCCGTCTGGCAGTTGACCAACACCGTCATCCCCTACGTCTTTCTGTGGTACCTCATGTATCGCAGCCTGGTGTGGTCTCACTGGATCACCTTCGGCCTGGCCGCCCTCGCGGGCCTCTTCCTCGTCCGCATCTTCATCTTCTTCCACGACTGCGGCCACGGCTCGTTTTTCAAGTCGCGTCTGGCCAATGACATCGTTGGCTACATCACCGGAGCGCTTGTGCTCACGCCCTATTTCCATTGGCGTTGGGAACATTCCGTCCATCACGCCAACTCCGGCGACCTTGACCGGCGGGGCGTGGGCGATCTGTGGACGATGACCGTGGATGAGTACCTGAAGTCGCCACTCTGGAGGCGCGTCGCTTATCGGCTTTCCCGCACGCCGTTTAGCCTCTTCCTGCTGTCCCCAATCATCCTCATGGTGTTTTGGCAGCGCATCCCCGCCTTCAAGGCCAGCCCGCGCGAACGCCGCTCGGTGCATTGGATGAATTTCACCGTCCTCTGCATGGCGGTCGCGCTCAGTTGGATCTTCGGCTTCGCGAACTATGCGCTGATCCAGTTGACCATCATCGTCGTCGGTGGCGGAGCCGGCGTCTGGCTCTTCTACGTCCAGCATCAATTCGAGGACGTTTATTGGGAGCGCGGGGGCAACTGGGATTTCACCGCCGCGGCGCTCGAGGGCAGCTCATTCTACAAGCTGCCCAAGGTTCTCCAGTGGTTCTCCGGCAACATCGGCTTCCACCACATTCACCACCTCAGCTCGCGGATTCCGAATTACAACCTCCAGCGCTGCCACGACGCCGCTCCGCTCTTCCAGGAAGTGAAGGCCCTCACCCTGCGCTCCAGTCTCCGCTCCCTGCGCGTGCACCTCTGGGATGAACAAGGCGGCCGGCTCGTCGGCTTCCGCCACGCGCGCCGCATCCGCAAACAGCGCCAGCGGGCGCAGCGATAGGCCGGAGCACCTGCGTTCAGGCGGTCTGGTCAGGTCGCGGCGGACATTGTAAAACAATGGTCCCCCCATGAACGCACGTCTCTTCCCCATCCTTCTCCTCTCCGCTCTCACTGCGTGGGGCGCCGACAACACGCCGTGGAAATGGCAGGACGCACTGTGCCCGATCCCGGCTTCGATCTGGATGCCGCGCGGGTCCTGCGCGTGACTTCGTTGGAATCGACCGGCCCGGGCACGTTACGCGAAGCTTTGCTCGCGAAAGGGCCGCGGATCGTCGTGTTCGAAGTCGCGGGCGTGATCGATCTGCAAATGAGGGGAGTGCAAATCGCCGACGGGCAACTCGTCGTTGCGGGACAAACCGCGCCCGCGCCGGGCATCACTCTCATTCGCGGGCAACTGCATTTCGCGGGCAGCCAGACCCTCGTGCAGCATCTCCACGTGCGCCCGGGCGACGCCGGCCAGCCGAAGAAGAGTGGCTGGGAACCCGACGGGATGAGCACGACCGGCGGGCCGGTGGATGTGTGGTTCGATCACTGCTCCTGCACCTGGGCGCTCGACGAAAATCTCACCGCGACGACTTTCAAGTCACCGACCGGAGAACCGGCGCATCGCGTGCAGTTGCGCGATTGCCTGATCGCCGAGGGACTCAACAATGCATCGCACCACAAGGGGCCGCACTCCAAGGGAACGCTGATCGACGCCGGCACGCAGCAGGTCGCCATCGTGCGCTGCCTCTATGTGAGCAACGTCGAGCGTAATCCGGTCATTCACCCGGGCTGTTCCGCGGTGGTCGCGAATTGCGTCATCGCCAATCCTGGCGAGCGCGCCATTCATTCGCACGTGGTGGAGGAGGGCAAAAACGCCGGCCTGCCGAACGCGCGCATCTCCATCGTGGGCAATGTGGGCTTGTTCGGCGAGAAGACCAAGAAAGCCGCCGCGCTCTTCGAGTTCGGGGCCGACGCCTATTTCAAGGACAACGAGTGCTTCGACTGGCATGGTGAGCCGCTGCCCGTGTTGCGCGTGCCGTTGGCGACGCTCAAGGAACCACCGCTCTGGCCGGAAGGCCTCCAGACACTGAGCCCGGCCGGTGCGCTCTGGCACGTCGCGCGCTTCGTCGGCGCGCGTTCCGCGGAACGCGATGCCATCGACCAGCGCATCGTCAATGGAGCCCTCACCGGCACGGCGCGCATCATCGACAGCCAGGACGAAGTGGGCGGCTACCCGCAGATCAAGCCGGTCACGCGGAAACTCGACGTGCCCGACCAGAACCGCCGCGCGTGGCTGGAGAAGTTCGCCCGCGAAGTCACCTTCGGCTCGGAATGAAGGCCGCACCAACCGATGGGATGAACAGTGCCAGCAGGCGCGGCGCTGTGGCCCGCCGCCTTGTTCAGGCCGGCGAGAGGACGTGGATCACGCGATTGGCGACGAACTCTCTCGTCTTCGCCGAATAGGCGGCCATGTGCGGCGCGACGAGATGCGCTTCCAAGGCTTCCGGGCTCTCCCACTTCTCGACCACCACGAAAGTATCCGGGCCGAATTCCGTTTGGAATTTCAGCGCCGGGTTGGCGTCGACGGTCGCTTCGTATTCCAGGCATCCCTGCTCGGCGCGGACCGCAGGGACGTTGGCTTGGAATAATTGCAAGACGGTTTCACGTTGGCCGCGCTTGGTCGTGATGATGGCGATGACGTGGATCATGGGCTGCTGTGAAAAGAAGCAGGGGCCGGGGCCCGCTGCTTACAAGGATTTGTGGGTGCCGTCGCAGAACGGGGCGTTGGCCGTGTGCTTGCACTGGCAGAGCCAGGAGTCGCCGTCTTTTTCCGCGGTGAACTTTTTCGGCGCGAATGAAGAGCCCTTGTGGGTGCCGTCGCAAAACGGCTGCGTCGCCGATTTACCGCAGGTGCAGAACCAGTAATCTTTGCCGGCTTGAAGGGTGACCTTGGCCGGGGCTTTGGCAGCAATAGTGGGTTGATCGCTCATGGGTCGCAGTGCTGTGACAGTTTCCCCACGGCGAAGCAAGCGTCCCGAATCCGCGACGGCACGGTGGATCACGCTCTCACGACGTCGTTCGCGTGGCGGGCGATCCAGTCCTTCGCCCAGGCGACGGCTTCCAGGTTCATGTCGCACAACGGCGTGCAGTGGAAGATCAGGCCCTCGATCTCTCCCTGGGTGAGCCATTGCAGACCGAGGCGGCATTGGTGTTCCATCATTTCCAGCGAGATCGGTTTCTTTTCTCCGAAGTCCCACATGTAGATGCCCAGCAGGGTTGGTTTCGCCGGAGCGATCTTGCGGTAAGCGGCAAAGTTATCTGCCAGCTTTTCCAAATCGCGGGCCCGCCACGTCCAGAAGTAGACGTTGTCCACCAAATCGAGATGCCGCTGGATCGCGGGATGCAGTTGCTGGGAATAGAGGACGATGGAGAGGTCGAGCGGGCGGCTGCGCGTGCGGAGTTCCCGATGAATCTCCTCCACTTGCGTGACGCTGAGATGGGCTTGCGCTTCCCCATCAGCGGCCTTCGGCACGGCATCGCCGAGGAAGAAATCGTCCATGTCGAGACCGACGAGGTTGGGCAGCTTCGTCGCGAGATCCAGCGCCAGTTGCCTTTTTTGCTCGGTCGTCAGGCTGCGGTCTCCATCCACGAAACTCCAGGTCAGCCGCCGGGCGTGAGCGAACTGTTTGGCATAGTCGTCAAACGGTGGACGAGGCGTGCCGGTGAAGCGGACCATGCAGACATTCGGAATGCCCATGTACTGGATCGCCTCGCCGGGCAGGATGTCCCCGCCGCGGGTGCCGATGCCGTAGGAGTTCTTCAGCGAGCCGGCGTCGTGTCCCCACATCCACAGCCGGTCGCGCAGGGTGCGGTCGTATGGCACGGTATTTCCCCAAGTGGACAGCGGATGAACGAGCGTCCCCGCCAGCAGGGACGAGCCAGCGGCACCGGCGGTGGCTTTCAGAAAATCGCGACGGGACAAGGAATGGCGGAGGGGGCTTCGCATCGGGGCTGATATCGCTAATGCGGGAACGGTCTATTGACGAGCGTCGCTTTGGATAAATTCTCTCAGGAATCGACCGAAGCGGGGTTGATTGGGATGCAGACCCGCCATGTCTGCCGTCCCCCCTCCCTGACTTCGCTTCTACCACGATGACACCTCCGTTCCATCCCGGGCTGCGCGCGACGCGGCGGCAGATGCTCCAGGCAGGCGGGCTGGGGCTGCTCGGGCTCGGTTGGAATCCGCTGGCGGCGCTCGGTGCGCTCGCCCCACCGGCCACCCGCGCGGGGCCGGGGAAGGCGAAGTCGGTCATCCTGATCTTCAATGGCGGGGCGCCGAGTCATATCGACTTGTGGGATCCGAAGCCGGACGCCACGGCGGAAGTGCGCGGCAGTTTCTCCACGATCAAGACGAACGTGCCGGGGATTCACATCTCCGAGTTGCTCCCGCAGATGGCGAAGCGCATGGACAAAGTGGCGCTGGTGCGCTCCGTGCATCACGAGCACACCAGCCACAATAGCGGCATGTATTGGTCCACGGCGGGGCGGCCGTATCGGGTCGACAGCACGCTCATCAATCCTAGCCGCACCGATCTGCCCGGCGTGGGCACGCTCGTGGGCTGGCTGGCGCAACGCGATGGCTTCAGCCGCGGCGTGCCGCCCTACGTCATCACGCCGTTCCCGCATTGCGACAGCAAGGCCTACATCACACCGGGGCAATTCGGCGGCTGCCTCGGGACGCGCTACGATCCCTTCGTGCTCGATGACGACCCGAACGCCGCGAACTTCAAGGTCCGCAACCTGGCGCTCGACGCGAGCCTCACCGTCGACCGGCTCGAGGGCCGCCTCGGTTTGCTGCGCGATCTCGCCGCGCACTCCACGCCGATCGTTTCGCCGCAGATGGCGGATCTCGACATCTTCACCCAGCAAGCCGTCACGATGCTTCAGTCAGGGAAGGCGGCGGACGCCTTTGATCTCTCGAAAGAGCCCGCCTCGGTGCGCGAGCGCTACGGGCGGCATAGCTGGGGCCAGTCGCATCTGCTGGCGCGGCGGCTGGTGGAAGCGGGCACGCGTTTCGTCACCACCGTGAATGGCCCGAGCATCCGGTGGGACACGCACAAGGACAACTTCAACGCGCTGAAGAACAAGCTCGTGCCGCCGATGGAACAGGCCTACGCCGCGCTGCTCGACGATCTCGATGAACGCGGCCTCCTCGAGACCACGCTCGTCGTGTGGATGGGAGAATTTGGCCGCACGCCGAAGATCAATGTCGATGCGGGGCGCGACCACTGGCCGGGCTGCTACAGCGTGCTGCTAGCCGGTGGCGGCATCCGGGGCGGACAGGTCATCGGCGCCTCCGACAGCATCGGCGCCTTCCCGAAGGATCGCCCCACCACGCCCGCCGAGATTCACGCCACCATGTATGCGGCGCTGGGTTACGACGTGCGCAGCATCACCTATCAGTCCGCCGATGGCCGCCCGATCGCGCTCACGGAAGGTGCGCCGATGAGCGAGCTTTTTTGACACGGGCGGATCTCGCCTGCGGCGCGGCAACGGCGTTCCCGCGGAAATGTCGCCGTCAATCTGCAAACACCCGTTTTTCACCGGCTATTCGCGCGAATACCGGTTGCAATCCAGCCGCGAGGGCAGAGCGTATGGGGTGCTGTTTCACGCCTGGCCTCGCGGGAGACGCGGGTGTGACGGTGGCTGAACATGTCAAAATCTCTCACTTCCAGAATCGTCCTCTTCGAGCCGGATGCGGATCAGTTGAAAAGCGCCCTGGCGGACCGGCCGGTTTCACCGGATCTCGTCGAATTCCTCAAGACTCTGCTCAAGAGGAAAAAGTGGGCGCGCAAGATCAACATCCCTTCGGATCATGATGATGTGGCTGCCGTGCTCGTCTTCACCACGCAGCTCAAGGAAGGCGGACTGGAGATATTCAGTGAGTTGCACGTCTTTTGCGCGGGTCGCACCATGGTGGAGAAGTGGCAGGTGGTCGGGGAAGGAGAGCGCATCTCTCTCCTGCCGAAGGAGGCCTTTCGGGCCATCGATATCAGCAAAGTGCGGGTGGAGGGCGCGCAGGTGAACGTCGAGTTCAGCGTGCCCATCGTTGGCGGGCAAAGCAGGACGCTGATCAAGACGTTCGATTTTTCCCAGGAAGATACGGGGCCGCGAGTCGTCCCGCACCCGCTGCTCGAGGTCGGCTCATTCGATGGGGAGCTACGGGCGCCTACCTCCGCGATCGGGAGCTGAGAGTTGCTGGCAGAGCTTGCCAGGCTGCCATCATATCCCTTGCTTACTGCCGGAACGCACTTAGCTTGCAGGCAGGTGCCTTCGCGCCAACTCAGGAAAGCTCCAGGATGACTGGCCGGTGTAAGTGATCTTTCTGAATGACCATCGATGGTCTTCCATCGCTGACCAAACTCGCGATTACGGGCGCCGCAAATCATGACCTCAGAGATAGATTACGCAGCAATCCGCGCCGTGGTGGACGCGGCCAAGCGCCAGGGCCTGGCGACGAACGATGGTTCCAGCCCGGAACCGGTAAAAAAGTCAACCCTTCCCGAAAAAATCAATCCGGACCTTCCGGAATGGTTGCTCAAGAGCATTCACGCGACGAGGGAAGCTTCCCCCGATTGGAAACATCGCTAGCTGACCAGCTTCTCGTCGTGCAACTGCGCGACGAGCTTTTCCAAATCGCGCAAGCGGCGGACCATCTCGGGTAATTGCTGCACGGCGATCCATTGCCGTTTCGCTTGTTTGTCGGGCATCGCAGGGATCCCCAGCACCGTGCCCTTGGCGGGGATATCGCGCATGACTCCCGATTTCGCGCCGACGGTGGATTGCGTGCCCAGTTTCAAGTGGCCCGCGATCCCGGATTGGGACGCGATGACGACGTAATCGCCCAGGTGCGTGCTGCCGGCAAAACCGACCTGGCCCATGATCAAGCAATGGCGTCCGATGACCACGTTGTGGGCGATGTGCACGAGGTTATCGATCTTGGTGCCGGCGCCGATGACGGTCGAGTCCAGGGCTCCCCGGTCGATAGCGCAGTTCGCTCCGATCTCGACGTCGTTGTGGATGACGACGTTCCCGACTTGGAGCACTTTCCGATGCGATCCTGCGTCGAAAACATAGCCGTAGCCATCGGAGCCGATCACGCTGCCGGCATGGATCGTCACGCGATTCGCGATCTGCGTCCGTTCATAGATGACCACATTGGGATAGAGCGACGTATCTTCCCCGATGCGGGAGTCTTTCCGCACATGATTGCCGCCCATCAGGACAGAACGCGGCCCGATCTGCACGCGCTCGCCGATCACGCAATTCGGCCCGATGTGCGCGCTGGGATCGACTTGCGCGGAAGCTGCAATGCGGGCGCTGGAATCCGTGCCCGCTGGATACTCGTCGGGTGGGAAGAAAGTCGGCAGCAGCAGGGCAAATGCGACCCGCGGGTTGCTCACCCGGATCACGACCTTGCGCGAGGAGGTGAAGGCGGGAGAGGCGAGGATGGCGGTGGCCTCCCCTTGTTCCGCGGCGAGAAATTGCGATTCCTTTTCGGCAAAGGTGAGATCGCCCGCCCGAGCTCCATCGATCGAGGAAAGTCCGGTTAGCGGCGTGGTGGCATCGCCCAGCACTTCTCCCTGGACGATCCCGGCGATTTCAAGGGCGGTGAATGAAATAGAAAAGAGGGGTTAAAGTAACTCAGGCAGCCGACCCAGATGGCACCTGGCGGAGGCTGACCATGCGCTGCGCTTCCACGTCCCACACTTTCAATCGCAAACAGCGCAGGATTTCCAGCGGATGGAGCGAGGTCACTTTCGGCGTTTGCAGTTCCGGGATGTCGCGAAGGACCTGCGGCAGCCGGTAGAACGGAATACGCGCATTGATATGATGAATGTGGTGATAACCGATATTGGCGGTGAACCACCGCATGATCCCATTCGTCGCCATGTAACTCGACGATTCCACGGCGGCCTTGTGATAAGTCCATCCGGACTTATCCGCGAAGCACACGCTGGGAAAATTGTGCTGCGCGTAAAAGAGATAAGTGCCGATCGCGTATAAGATGAAGTGCGGAATCGTCTGGGTCAGCAACAGAGCGGCCCATCCCCAGTAATGCACGAGGGCGACGCCGATGGCGGCATGCACCAGCAAGGCGAGCAGGCCGTCGTAGTGCTTTTTCGGCTCGTTGAGAAAAGGAGCCAGGCACATCCCGAAGAGGAAGACGAAGACGTAGCCAAAGAGGATGGTCAGCGGATGGCGCATGAAGAGATACTTCATCCGGGTCGCTGCCGATGACTTGAGGAACTGGCTGTTCGTCATGATCGGAAAGGAGCCGATCTCGGAGCCGCGCAATTTCGAATTGTGGTTGTGATGATGATTGTGCGAGCTGCGCCAGATGCTGCTCGGGCTCAGCGCGAGAATGCCGAAGATCCGCATGAGCCGCGCGGCGATCCGTGAGCGGGGCAAAATGGCGTGGTGCTGCTGATCGTGGTAAATGACGAAAAACCGCAGGAGCAACAGGCCGCTAAGAATGCTGCACACGGCTTGCCCGGCGAGGTTGAAATTCCAGTGGGTGCCCGCGAGAGCAGCGAGCAGGAGGATCGCGGTCGAAAGGACGTGCCACCAACTCCGCACAGTGGAATCTTTGGCGTAGGGCTGGGTGGCAAGGATGAGCTCCGAGCCAGTTCTAAATTTCGAGGACAAGACCTACCGTAGCCACGAAAACAAAGGCTGTCGACCGAAAGGGTGAGAAAATATCCTACAACACCCATAATAAAATTCCCTACATCGCGGTTTTTGCCGGGCTTGGGGAGAGGGCGCAAACGGCCTCACGGCGCTTCCACTACTCGGTCTCACTGCCGCCGGCGTCACTTGCCGCCAGCGCCATCGGCAGGGGCTCATGCGGCACGGTGTCGCCGTGGTCGAGGTGCTCGGCGCAGACGCGGAAGAAATCGTCCTTGGTCATCACGCGGCGGATGGAGTGCTGAAACTGACCGGTGGGTTCGACACCGTGGCTGATGAAGTTGAGATACTTCTTCATCTTCTGCACTTGCGAGAGTTCGCGCACCTCGGGATCGCAGACGGCCTCGTAGAGCGCGTGGATGTAGTCGAGCACATCGCGGCCGGTGGGAAGGAAGATCGGTTCCCCGCGACGATGCTGGCGGATCTGCTGGAAGATCCACGGGTTGCGAATGGCGGCGCGGCCGATCATCAAGCCGCACGCACCGGTCAGGGCCAGCACTTCCTCCGCGCTCTGGACCGTGCCGACGTTTCCATTGGCCACGACGGGGCAGGGGAGCGTGGCCACCGCGCGGGCGATGAAATCGTAATGTACTACGCTGCGATACATCTCCTTCACGGTGCGGCCGTGGACCGTGAGCAGATCGAGTGAATGCCTGGCGAAGATCGGCAGCAGTTGATCGAAGACGGAGGAATCATCGAACCCGATCCGCGTCTTGACGGTGAAAGGAATCGAGATCGCGTCGCGCAAGGCGCCGAGGATCGAATCGACCCGCTGTGGATCGCGCAGCAGTCCGCCGCCGGCGCACTTGCGGTAGACCACCGGCACGGGACAGCCGAGATTCAGGTCGATCGCGGCGACGGGATGCTGCTCGAGCTCCTTGGCCGCGCGCACGAGACCCGGGATGTCGTTGCCCATCATTTGCGCGACCACGGGCCGCCCGGTGGGATTCTCCGTGATGGAAGAGAGGATATGGCGATCGAGCCGCGAGTCCGGGTGAACGCGGAAATACTCCGTGCAGTAGAGATCGGCCCCGCCGTAGCGCGTCATCAACCGCCAGAAAGGCAGGTCGGTAACATCCTGCATGGGCGCGAGGACGAGCAGCGGCTCGTCGGCGCGGAGCAGAGAGTGAAGTGAGGTGGGCGAGTCCAAGACATCAACTCTCGCCAGATGCCGTAACCGGGCGACTTTTATTTTTCGCAACCAAGGCCCGGCAATGGATTACCGGGCGCGGCACCCTCTGGGCACGATCCCGAATCAGGAAATCGGCTCAGCGCTTCGGGGGCGTATTCCCGGGAGCAGACGGAGCCGGAGGCGGGAGCGTGCGCCCTTTGGTATCGGGTGTGATCTCGGCCTTGCCGATCAAAGTGGCGCCTTCGTCCATCGCGAGGCGATTGGTGGTGAGGCTGCCGGTCAGCGAGGCCGATCCCTTGAGTTCGCAGCGGCCCGTGACCAGCACATCGCCCGTGACGGAACCGTGCAGGGTCAGCGCGGCGGCCTGGATGTTCCCTTGAATGCGTGCTTTCGGCCCCACCACGAGGATTTCGCCGATGATGTCCCCATCGCGCAACTGGCCGTCGAAGGTGAGTTCGCCGGTAAATTTAATCGTGCCGCTGATTTCAA
This sequence comes from Chthoniobacter sp., assembly GCF_040003245.1. Taxonomy (NCBI): domain Bacteria; kingdom Pseudomonadati; phylum Verrucomicrobiota; class Spartobacteria; order Chthoniobacterales; family Chthoniobacteraceae; genus Chthoniobacter; species Chthoniobacter sp. Next base: position 11,839 of record NZ_JBDUCX010000084.1, on the reverse strand, counting down.
CGTCGCTGAGAATGTTGCTGGATGGATTCATGAATCCTCATGTCTAGCGCACTTGGGCGTTTGGCCGAGCGTTATTTTTCCCATCTCCGTGGCGGGAGCCAAGGGCGCCCACGCTTGCCTTTGGGCGGAACGACCCTCTTCATGGGGTCAGTGACGGAAAATCCCCATCCGCAAGATCGCTTCGAACTGATTAAAGAAGCCCTTTTTATCGGGCGGAAGGTCGCGGCGATTAAACTCTATCAGCAACAAACCGGCCTGGGTCCGGCCGACGCCAAGGCAGCGATCGAGAAGCTGGAGGCGGAACTGCGGCTTTCTTCGCCGGAGCGGTTCACCCGTCCGTTGGCGAGCGGCTGTTTCAGCGCCATTCTCTTCGTGGGCCTGGGCGTAGTCTTGTGGAAGGCGCTCGCTTGATGCCGCGACCGCTCCTCCATTGAAGAGGGGGAACGATCCGCAAACAGCGGGCTACTTCCCGAGCATCTTCGCGACCACGAAGATGAGCAGTGCGCCACCGAGGCCTCCTCCGAAAAGAAGATAGATGAGCGAGTAACCTGCGGCGGCCAGCATGGTGGGGATAAGCAGTGCGATCATAATTGGTGGCGATCTGTGGTGTTGGCCTCAAGATTCATCCTCGAGGGGTCCGGCCGCAGTCACACAGAAGTATCGCGTCGCGATAGCTAATGGCCGTATTTCGCTCCCCGGGAATGCCACAGCAGAGGCGGATGAGGGAGTGCTGTGTTTTACTATTCCTAACAAGACACGCACCGCCGCCACCGCCTGCGATTTCTCTTTAGGACGCGATGAAAACTACCGCACATGTGGATGAAATTGCTCACGGGCGCGTGCTCGAAGTGAATTTGCACGGCAAGCTCGCCCAACGTGATTTTGACCAGGTCGTGCCCGAAACAGAGCGGCTCATCGAGCGCTTCGGCAAGATTCGGATTCTAGTGACGCTGCATGATTTCGAAGGCTGGGACCTGGGTGCGGTGTGGGAGGAAATCAAATGGGAAGCGAAGCATTTCTATCACGTCGAACGGATCGCGATCGTGGGAGACAGTCGCTGGCACCGCCGCATGGCCAGCCTCTGCGGCTCCTTCACCACGGCCCGCGTCCGCTACTTCCATCTCGACTCGCTCGATCAGGCTTATCAGTGGGTGGATGCCTGACTTTGCCCGGACTTCCGTCGTAACATCACGACCAGGTAGACCGCGATGGTCAGATTCACAGCGAGGATCGCGAGCTTGATCGGCGTGAAGTGTTTCGCCAGCTCGAAGATCTCGAAGGGAATGAAGGAGAGCGTGATCACCAGCGTGAGATATTCCGCCCAGCGCTTTTTGAAAACGAGGCCGATACCTTCCACCATGAAGACTGCCCCATAGGCAAAGCTCAGGCCGCCGATCTGCTTGAGCTTTTGATCATCGACCAGCCCCGCTTTGTGCAGGAGGGCGGTGCTATAGCGATTGTCCGCATCGAAGTGCCATGCCTTCACCCAATGGCCGAGCATGTCTTGGAGGTCGTGATTCACGCCGGCCAGAAGTCCCGTGGCGACCACCGCCAGCAGCAGACCCTGGACGAGCTTGTAACCGCCGATCCAAACAAGGCTGGCTTCACCGTGTGCCGAATGGGAAGGCATCGCTGGTCGTGTCGGTTTGCGGAAGAACAGGTTAATAGGGTTATTGCTTTCCGATCTTTTCGCCGGCTTCCAACGGGCTGGCCTCGTCGACGGTGACCGGTACTCCCGTCTTGACCATCTCCGCCAGCTTCACGACGTCCCAATTTGCCAGCCGGATGCAGCCATGGCTGGAGGCGCGGCCAATGGAATCGGGATCGTTCGTGCCGTGAATGCCGATGCCCTTTTTGTTCAAGGCGATCCACATCACGCCGACAGGGTTGTTGGGTCCGGGAGGCAGCATGTGAAAATCGGAGCCGCGCTCACCTTTCTTCAGCATCAGCGGGTCGTAACGAAAGTTGGGCAGCTTCGCGACGCCTTTGACCTTCCAGTGGCCGACTGGCGAAACGGTCTGCTTCGACCCCACGGTGACCGGGAATGCCGCGGCAATTTTGCCGTCGGCCATCACTTCGAGCATGCCGTCTTTCACGCCTATGTGCAGGGAAATGCCGGACGCCTCGTCGGTTTTGTCCGTTGCCTCTGCACCTTGGGTCGCATTGTCCTCTCCAAGTTCATTGGCGATGAGGGCCTTCGCTTCCGATCCCGGGCGGATGTCTTTCACCGCACTCATTTCGAACGGCTTCACATTGGGCACGGAGACTGGATCGCCGGCCTTCAGCTTCTCCGTCTTCTTGGGATTGAGATCCTTGAAGAACTTGAGGTCGCAATGAAATTTCTCCGCGATGCCTTCAGCGACGGTCGCGTACGGGAGCCGCTTCACTTTCGCCTGCGCTGCCGGACCACTCGGCAATTCGCCCACATTGGCGAGATCGTCCGCCGTAATGGTGTAGCTCGTAAAGACCGGCTCGACGCCGGAGAGATCCAGTCCGGTGGTGTCCATGGGCGCCTTCGGACCAGCCGGGGCGACCGCCGGGAGGCCGTTGGCCTGGCGATAGAGCGCCAGGGCTTTCTTCGTGAATTCGCCCTGCTGCCCATCGATCTTCCCCGGCCCGAAGTTCGCGTTATCGAGGAAGATTTGCAGCCGGGTATTCTGCTCGATCTGTTGATGGCTCGGCTTCGGCGCGGCCGCTTCGGCGGTCAGACCAAACAAAAGCGCCAGGCCGAAAACGAGATGCGAGAGAGGTTTCATACTTCTCTCAATCGCACCTGCTAGAGCCCTCAGCCGCCTTGGTGCGGCAACCGCTCCTTAGTGACGGTCAAATAATCGCGGCAAGGAGAAGAGCCAGCGAATCACGGGGATCACACGAATTGGGGAGGATTTCATTCGTGTGATCCGCGTGATTCGCTGGCCAAGTCTCCAACGGAGCGACTTATACCCCAGTCCCTTAAACCGGCGCCTGCAACTGCTGCAGCAGAGCCGCCTGGTTCCAATTGTCCCAGCCCTCGACGATACGCCCTTCCCGGAATTTCAGCCACGTCATGCCAGCGAATGAGACGGCGCGGCCGGTGGGCTGCAGCGGGCCGGCGGCGCCGGTGTGCGTGCCGGTGAAGCGCCAGCGCACCACGGCGTCATCCTCGTCGGAGATCACGTCTTCGATTGCCACCTGGAGATCCGGCAGCATTCCCAGCAGGCGGTCGCGCATGGCCACCACCTCCTCCGGACCCTTGGTCTCTTCGCCCTCGTGATGGCCGAGGCAGGAAGGGGCGACGAGACTGAAGATTGTTTCACGTCGGCGCTGGTTCCAGACTTCGTCAAACCATCGCCGGGCCAGAGTGTTCGTCTTTTCGTTCATAGATTTCCTCCTGGCCAGTGCGTCTATTCCTGCGGCTTGGATTCGACGACTTTCTGGGCGGCCATGATGTAGGCCATGATGCGCGCCTGCTGCTCGCCATCGATTCCCGCGCGGCGCGACATGTTCCCCACCATCTTTTCCCAACTGCTCACCGAGCGGGAGTCGATCAGCTCGAGGTCGTGGCATTCAGTGCAGCGATTGGTATAAAGGCTGTGCCCCTCGGTGAGCACCTTGGCGTCGCCACCGCCCGCGGCCGTGAGGAAGGCGGGCGTGACGGGCGGCGCCGTTCGTTCCTCGAAAGCGCCCGACATCTCCTTCTTGAGGGCAATGAGCTGCGGATAGTCCGCGCAAAGTTTCAGCCCCATTTCCAAGGCGGTGAGCGCGTGGGGCGTGCCCTTGAAGATGCGCCGCATCCGGTCGGCGTCCGCGCATTTCTGGGCGGCTTCCTCGATATCCTTTTGGACCTTGATCTGCAGGGCTTTGAGCTCCGGGCGATTCGGCTCCGCCTCGAGGCCGGTGTGGATTTCGTCGTTGGCATTGATCAGGCAACGCATGGCCACCGCCTGTCGCGTGCGGGCGAGGGCGCGGGTGCTCGTGGCCACGCGCTGGCTCAACTCGGCGCGGTTCAGCTTGGTGGCGGGAGCGGTCGTGCCGCCGAGACGATCGACCCCTTCATCAAGGGCCAGTGCGAGGCAGGGATGGCCGAGCTTTTCGAGTTGCGTCGCGGTTTCGCGCAAGGTCCCCAGCGACGCGGCGCTGCGCGAGGAGATGGCACCCTGCAACCGCGGCGCGAGCGCCGTGGCGAGCGCGCGATACTTTTCATCCTGCGCCGAGCGGGCGAGGAGTTGGCGCGCAAGGTCGTAACGCTGGTCGCGAAAAGCCTCGAGGCTGGCCAGCAGATCGAGCCAGCCGTCGTGCGGCGCGGCTTCCACGGCGTCGGCGGGAATTGTCACTGAGACCGGCGCTCCGTCCTTTTTGTAAAAGGGCACCACGATCAAGCCGCGCGCCGTATCCTGCAGGAGCACGGGAAATTCCTGTCCTTTGGCCGCACCGACGTAGTTCTTACCTTCCAGTTGCAGCATCTCGCCGCGCGTCGCGCGCACCAGTTCGCCGGGCGCAAACGCGGCGGCGGCCAGCGCGTGGGCGTGCAGCAGGACGAGGCTGATGGGGAGAAGGATGCGGGGGGCCATGGAGAGGTGAAGAAAGGCTTAAAGCGAATTGCCCTCGCGCGCAAGCGCACGGCTAGCGATGGGCGATCAGGAGGATGGCGCCCAGCAGGAGCAAGGAACCGGCGAACCGGCGCAGCATCACAGCGCGCCCGCGCCCGCGCTCGGCATTGCCAAACCAACTGCCGATCGTCCAGACGAGCACTACGCTCCAGAGGCCGCGGGAATTGTAGAGCACGTTGGTCGACGTGGCGCCGATGGTAATGATCGACCACGCGATGCCGCTGGCCTGGACGGCCAGCAGGCAGCCGCCGGCGACGATCCAGCGCCAGCTTGCGGGTGTGACTTCGCGCCCATCACCGCGCAGCAGGGGAATGAGGGTGAGTGAGAGCACGGCCACGGTGAGAAACAGCGTGGCGATGTAATGCGAAAAACCCCACTCGCGCACCCAGCGCTGCTGCGTGATATCGGTGAGCGCATACACCGCCGCGGCGCTGAAGCCGTAGAGGAGACTGCGGAAGACGGCTTCCCGGTCGGCCTGCGGATTGCCGATGCTGAGCAGCGCCGTCGCGCCGCCGGTCAGGAGCACGGCCAGCCAGGTGGAGACGCCGATTTTTTCCGTGCCCAAGGCGGCGCTAAAAAGCGCGACGAAGATGACTTTCGAACCCAGTACCGGCGTGGCCACGGAGACATCGCCGCGGCTCAGGGCGAGGAAAGTGAAGATCTGGCCGACGAAAAAAATCGTGCCGGAGATGACCGCATGGCTCACGTTGCCGAAGCTCGCCGCGTGGGCGGTCGGCACGAACCAAAAGAGCGAAAAGAGCGTGGCTTGCACCCAGTTCGTGGAAAAATTCACCCGCCACGGCCCGGCGCCCTCGGTGCCGCGCTTGAGCATCATCGCCGCAAAGGCGTAGCCCAGCGCTGAGCCGAGGGGCACGAGCATGGGAGAGGCGAGCGACATGGAGCAAAGACCGCAAACTCTCACCGCGCGAAGAACTGCTCGTGCAGGGCGACGCCAAGATAATAGACCCCGCACAACGAAATGAACATGGAGCCGTAGCGCAGGGCGGGGCGGGTGAAGCGCTCCTGCAACTGCTGCCGCCCGGCGGCCAGCGCGCCGAAGAGTGGCAGCACCACCACCTGGTGCCCGACCTCCACACCCAGGCTGAACGCGCCCAAGGCGATCCACGTGCCGATGCGGGGCAGCCCCACCATGGCATCGAGCAGCCCGCCGGCGAAACCGAGCCCATGAATCAAGCCGAAGCCGAACGCCACGGCGAGGCGCAGCCGCGAGTGCGCGTTCTGCGGCCGGACGACATTCTCCACGGCGACAAAGATGATGCTGATGGCGATGACGGGTTCCACCACCCACGGCGGCAGTCGCACGATGGCGAAGACCGAGAGCGCGAGCGTGATCGTATGGGCGACGGTGAAAGCCGCGATGACCTTGACCATTTCCCAGAAGTTCATCGTCGCAATGACCAGCGCCGCGACAAAGAGCAGGTGATCCCACCCGGTGAGAATGTGCATCACGCCGTGCCAGAAGTATTCGCGGAAGGTGCGCCAGCCCTCCGCCTTGGGCGCTTCCGATGCTTGTGTCGATGGGGCTGACCAGCCGGTTGAAAAGTCCGTCGGTTGCTGCGGGCGCAACAGCGCGGTGGTGATTTCATTTGCATCCGAGCGCTTCAGTCGGACGATGTAATTGACGTCCCACGGCGTGCCCAACGCATACGGCCATTCGCGCAGCATATCCTGCGTGACGGTGATCTTGCCCGGCGTCGGTCCGGCGAAGGTAAATTCCAGCTCGTATTGGTAGTAGGTCTTTTCCGGCTCGGAGAAAATTGGCGGGTCGGTGATCCGGAGGACCTGACCGGTCAGTGCCCGCCCGTCCGCGCTGACTTTGAGATGCTGCCCGACGTAGTCACGATGCTTCTCCGCCGCCGCGGACAGGGCGGCGCCGTCGAAGCTGTCATCCTTCGCCACCAGATTTTGCGCCACGGCGATTTCGCGCACCGAGACATTCACCGCGACGTGAACGCGCGTCGGCTCGAACTGCATCCACATCGCATTCTGCAAAAGGGGGTGCGCACTGGCGAAGCCCACGCTGCCCAGGAAGGCCAGCAAGAACAGGAAGACAGGACGCATGGCCGGGTTATCGCGGCACGATCGCCACGTAATCGCGTACGCTTTTCCATTCGCGCGCGTAGAAGGCCGGTGTCCCCCGCACCCACAGCGCCGTGCTGGTGCCGCCGTCGAGATTCAGCGCCCGCACGATCTTTCCTTCCGGAAAAATCGACGCCGTCGCCAGAATCTCCGCCATCCCGGCGAGCGTGGTACTTTTGCAGATGAGAAATCCGTAGTGTCCCTTGGCGTCTTGAATCACCACCGTCCGCGCGGCGTTCTTTGTGGCCTCGAGGCCGACGATCGGCTTCCCGCCCTCGACCAGAAACGGGCCCGCTTGCAGAGCCTCGCGCACCGCCGGCGAGGCCTTGAACGCCGCCGTGCGCTGAATGGTGATCGCGGTTGGCGTGACGCTGAGCACGCCGCTCAAGAGCTTCGCATGTTCCAGCGGATGGAGCTCGACGCCCTGCCGGATGAGCAGGCCGAGCGGGGTGCGATCCGGCTGGAAGTAACCGCCGTTCACCCCCGCGAGCGCGCCGCGTTTCGCGGCGGCGCTGCCCAGGTCGAACGCGCCATTGGGATTGTCCATCACGGCGAACGCGTGCGTTTTTGGATCGAAGGTCACCACCCACAGCGTCGCGTCACTGGTCACGCTCTTCACGCGCCGTTCGGTAAAGGCCAGGCCCGCCGGTGCGGGCTGGACGCTGCTATCCTGCAGCACCCACGCCGCCATGGCGACCTGGGAGGCGAACACGAACAGGGTGAAAGAGAGCAGCAAACGACGCATGAGAATTTCAAAGGTGATGGGCGAGGCTGGCTATTTCACGCCGGTGGCGAGGACGGTCTGGAAATACGGCGGCTGCGCCTCGCGCGAAACGACGGAAATTTCAATCTCGCGGAAGCCCGCCGTTTCCAGGAACTGCTGGAGATCCGCCTCACTGAAGCCCAGCCAGCGGTCCGCATACATTTCGCGCGCTTCTTCGAATTGATGCGCGAGCAAATCCAGCACCGCGATGCGCCCGCCCTTTTTTAAAATGTGATGCGCGGCGGCGAGGGCCCGCTGTGGATTGGCGGCGTGATGCAGTGCCTGGCTGAGCAGTGCGAGGTCCACGCTATTGGCTGGGATCGGCGGCTCTTCGATTTCCCCGAAGCGATATTCGAGATTCTGGAAGCCGTGCTTCTTGGCCAGCGCGGAACCGAACTCGACCATCTTCTCCGAGTTGTCGATCGCGATGACTTTCTTCGCGCGCTTGGCCAGCAGTTGCGCGAGCGTGCCCTCGCCGGCGCCGAGATCCGCGATGACCATCGACGGCACCAGCGTGAAAAGCATGTGCGCGACCCCGTCCCACGTGCGCCCCGGGCAATAGGCACGGCCAAATTTTCCCGCGAGCTGGTTGAAGTATTCGCGCGCTTTGTCGTCGCGTTTTTTCAGCGCCACCTTTAGCGCCGCCTGATCGCGCGCGGCCTCCGGGAGTTCGCGGGCGGCGGCCTCGACGATGGAGCGCAATTCCGTGTGCGAGCCGTCGTCGGCCAGAGCGTAGTAGATGTTCTTCCCGGCGCGCCGGTCCCGCACCAGTCCGGCCTGCCGGAGCTGCGCCAGATGGCTGGAGATGCGCGACTGTCCCATGCCCAGCACTTCCTGGATCTCGACGACGGACAACTCCTCTTTTTGCAGCAAAAGGAGCAGGCGCAGACGCGTTTCGTCGGCGAGGAGGCGCAGGGATTTTACGATTGACACCATCCGGAAGTGGCTTAGACGTATCACCGCATCATGATTGGTCAATACGTTGTTTTGGCCGGTCGTCGCTATTTTTAGCAATTAAATATTCATACCCCTCATGTCCCGTAGCTTCATCTTTTCCTCTGAATCCGTTGGCGAAGGCCACCCCGACAAGGTCGCCGATACGATTTCCGACGCCGTGCTCGACGCCTGCCTCGCGCAGGACACCAAGAGCCGCGTCGCCTGCGAAACCTACGTGAAGAGCAACATCGCCATCGTCGGCGGCGAGATCACCACCAAGGCAAAGCTCGACTACGTGCAGATCACCCGCGATGCCGTCCGCGCGATCGGCTACGTGCATGACGACGACGTCTTCCATGCGGATAAGATCTTCGTGCAAAACATTCTCACCGCGCAGTCGCCCGACATCGCGCAGGGCGTCGACGCCAAGAAGGCCAAGGGCAAGAAGACCGGGGAGCAGGGCGCGGGCGACCAGGGCATCATGTTTGGCTACGCCTCCGACGAGACTCCCGAACTGATGCCGGCGCCGATCATGTTCGCGCATCGCCTCGGCCGCAAGCTGACGGAAATCCGCAAAGCCGGCAAAGCCGCCAAGTGGCTGCGCCCCGACGCGAAGTCGCAGGTCTCCGTCGAGTACGTCGACGGCAAGCCGACGCGCATCACCAATGTCGTCATCTCCACCCAACACGCCGCGGGTGCTGAGCATGCGGAGATCGAAAAGTTCTGCATCGAGAAGATCGTCAAGGCCGTGTTGCCCAAGTCGATGCTCACCAAGGACACCGAGTATCTGATCAACCCCACCGGCAATTTCGTCGTCGGCGGACCGCAGGGCGACACCGGCCTCACCGGCCGCAAGATCATCGTCGATACCTACGGCGGCATGGGCCGTCACGGTGGCGGCGCCTTCTCGGGCAAGGATCCATCGAAGGTCGACCGCAGCGCCGCTTACATGGGCCGCTGGGTCGCGAAGAACATCGTCGCCGCCGGCCTTGCCGCGAAAGCGGAAGTGCAATTCGCCTACGCCATCGGCCACCCGCAACCCGTCAGCGTGCACGTTGACACCTTCGGCACCGGCACCGTTTCCGACGAAGCCATCCTCAAGGCTGTGCTGAAAACCTTCAGCTTCAAGCCCGCCGACATCATTGCGCAGCTCAACCTGCTCCGCCCCATCTACAGCAAGACCACGAATTACGGCCACTTCGGCAAGGACGACAAAGATCTGACGTGGGAAACCACCGACAAAGCCGCCGCTCTCAAGAAGCTCGCGAAGTAGTCCCAACCAGAAACTAGAAACCAGAAACCAGAAACTTTACCGCCATGAGCACCACCGCCCTCTCCGCCCAAACCGCTGACTTCAAAGTCGCCGACATCACCCTCGCCGACTGGGGCAGAAAAGAAATCGAGATCGCCGAGCAGGAAATGCCCGGCCTCGTTTCCATCCGCAAGCAATACGCCCCAAGCGCGCCGCTGAAAGGCGTCCGCATTACCGGCTCGCTGCACATGACCATCCAGACGGCGGTCCTCATCGAGACGCTCGTCGCCCTCGGCGCCACGGTGCGCTGGGCGAGCTGCAACATTTTCTCCACGCAAGACCACGCCGCGGCGGCCATCGCCAAGACCGGCGTGCCCGTCTTCGCCTGGAAGGGCGAGACGCTCGAGGAGTATTGGGACTGCACCTGGAAGGCCATCGTCAATCCCGAGGGCAAAGGCCCGCAGCTCGTCGTCGACGACGGCGGCGACGTGACACTCTTCCTGCACAAGGGTTACGAACTCGAAGAAGGTGACAAGTGGGTCGACAGCGAGAGCGGCTCGCATGAGGAGAAAGTCATCAAGGACCTGCTCAAGAAGATCCACGCCGAGAATCCTTACATCTTCCACGAACTGGTGAAGGAATGGCGTGGCGTCTCCGAAGAGACCACCACCGGTGTGCACCGCCTCTACAAGCTGCAGGAACTCGGCAAGCTCCTCGTCCCGGCGTTCAACGTGAACGACTCCGTGACCAAGTCGAAGTTCGACAATCTCTACGGCTGCCGCCACTCGCTGGTCGACGGACTCAACCGCGCGCTCGACGTCATGATCTCCGGCAAGGTCGCCGTGGTCATCGGCTACGGCGACGTGGGTAAGGGCTGCGCGCAGTCGCTCCGCGGCCAGGGCGCTCGTGTCATCGTCACCGAGATCGATCCCATCAATGCGCTCCAGGCCGCCATGGAAGGCTACGAAGTCACCACGATCGAGGACACCCTCGGCCGCGGCGATATCTACGTCACCACCACCGGCAACGTCGACGTCATCACCATCGAGCACATGGTGAAGATGAAAGACCAGGCCGTGATCTGCAACATCGGCCACTTCGACAACGAGATCCAGGTCGACAAGCTGGTCAACTATCCCGGCATCAAGCGCACCAACATCAAGCCGCAGGTCGACAAGTACACCTTCAAGCCCGGCCAGGAAATTTTCCTCCTCGCCGAAGGCCGCCTCGTGAACCTCGGTTGCGCCACCGGCCATCCGTCGTTCGTCATGAGCAACAGCTTTTCCAACCAGACGCTCGCCCAGCTCGACCTCTGGAAGAACAAGGACACCTACAAGCCCGCCGTCTACGTCCTGCCCAAGAAGCTCGACGAAGAAGTGGCCCGCCTGCACCTCGCGAAGATCGGCGTGAAGCTCACGACGCTCACCGCCAAGCAGGCCGCCTATCTCGACGTGCCCGTCGAAGGCCCCTACAAGCCCGCGCACTACCGCTACTAAGCGGCACTCCCGAGGCCATGAAATCGTGGGGGCTCATCTTGATCGCGCTGGTGCTGGGCTTCGTCCCGGCACACGCCAAAGATGCGCCCCCGCGATGCCTCGAGCCGCTGCGGGATCACTACATTCAAGCGGAGCCGATCAAGGGCAAGCAACTGGGCGATAAACTGCCTCAGGCGGTCTATGAGGCGGAAGAAGGCGGCCCGCCGGACAAAGCCCGCCGGGGCAATTTGGTGTGGGTGGAGAGACCCGAGGGATTGGAGGTCCAGGTGGATCGAATTGGCGTGTATCGCGGTCACGGCATTTACCGGACCTCCTATATCCGCGCCGACGAGCAAAAGCCTCTCTACTGCCTGCTGCTGGCCTATTCCGTGAAGGTGGAATCCACGGTCGAGCGGCAATTCGGTTTTCTCGATCAGCAGGAGTCCGTGCTCCAGCCATTCTTCATCGCCGGTGGTGGGCCTGAACTGGACGACTTCGAAGCTTGGATGACTTCCACGAAGGAGAGTCCCTTCAACGTGGAGGCGTTCATTGGCTGGAGAGGCACCGGCCACGCCTGGGCGACATTTACCTTTCGCTTCGATGAATCCGGCCCGCGGCTCTTCCGCCGCCGCGACGGCGACGACCGCTCCAAAACCACGACGCGAAAGTACTAAGCGGCTTTTCCAGGAGTCTTCCGCGGAAGGAAGTCTACGATCAGCCAGGG
>NZ_JBDUCX010000083.1:0-25024 GCF_040003245.1 Chthoniobacter sp. | reverse complement strand
ATGGCAGCGCCATCCCGGCGCGTGAGGACACGCGCCCCACACCCCAGCGCAGCGTGCCATTCGTGAACACCGCCTGGGGCGGTTTAATACTAACCGCTTAGGTTCGCCGTCTCTAAGCCAGCACCTGCTCGATGACCTTCCCGTGCACGTCCGTGAGCCGGCGCTCGATGCCGTTGTTGTAGAACGTGAGCCGTTCGTGATCCAATCCGAGGATGCGCAGAATGGTGGCGTGCAGGTCGTAGATCGTCGCGACCTGCTCGACGGCCTGATAGCCGAAATCGTCCGTCGCGCCGTGGCTGAACCCGTGCTTCACGCCCGCGCCCGCCATCCACACGGTGAACCCCTTGGGGTTGTGATCGCGTCCGTTCGCTCCCTTCTGGAAGGTCGGCATCCGCCCAAACTCGGTGACGAAAACGAACAGCGTATCCGCGAGCAATCCGCGCTCCTTCAAGTCGCGCAACAGCGCCGCGGCGGGCTGGTCGAGAATCGGCGCGTGGATCGCATACTGGTCCTGGATTTTCTTGTGCCCGTCCCAATTGCCCACGCCCTCGCCCATCGCGTAGGAGCCATTGAACAACTGCACGAAGCGCACGCCGCGCTCGAGCAACCGGCGCGCGAGCAGGCAATTCTTTCCGAAGCCCGCCTTCGTTGCATTGGCATCGTGGATGCCGTAGGCCTCGAGGGTGGTCGCACTTTCGCCCGCCGTCCCGCTCACTTCGGCCGCGGCAAGCTGCATCTTCGCCGCGAGTTCGTAGGCGGAAATCCGCGCCGCGAGATTGCTGTCTCCCGGATTCTGGGCGAGGTGCCGGTCGTTGAGCACTTTCAAGAATTCGCGCGTCGCCCGGTCATCGCCTGCGCTGATTTCCGCCGGACGTTCGAGATTGGGAATCGGCTTGTCGGCATTGAAGGCCGTGCCTTGAAACACTGCCGGCAAAAAGCCCGACGACCAATGGCGCGAGCCAATCTGCGGCACCCCGCGCGGATCGGGAATGGCCACGAACGCCGGCAAGTCGCGGCACTCGCTGCCCAGCGCGTAGGTCGCCCACGAGCCGATGCCGGGAAAGCCATCGAGCGTGAAGCCGGTGCTCATCTGGTTCTCGGCCGGACCGTGGGTGTTTGATTTCGCGGTCATCGAGTGAATGAAGCACATCTCGTCCGCCATCTCCGCGAGATGCGGCACGAGATCGCTGATCATCTTCCCGCTCTGCCCGCGCGGCTTGAACTCCCACAGCGGCTTGACGAGGTTCCCCTGCTGACCCTGAAAGGTCACGAGCCCGTCGCTCCCGGGCATCGGCGTGTCGTGCCGCTTCACCAGCTCCGGCTTGTAGTCGAACGTGTCCACGTGGCTCATCGCTCCCGAGCAGAAGAGCATCACCACGCGCTTCGCCTTCGCCGGAAAGTGGGGCGGACGGGGCGCATACGGCTGGCTCGGATCGATGATCGGGCGAATCGGCGAATGGTCCTCGGCCAGCAACCGCTGCTCACCCAGCAAAGCGGCGAGCGCAATGCCACCGAGCCCGGTGCCACCCCAGCGCATGAAATCGCGGCGGCTCAGCAGGTGCCGACCAGCATGAGAAAGAAGCGGATCATTCATGATTCAAAATACGTTGATGAACTCGTTGGCATTGAAGAGCGCACGGCAGAAGACCTTCAGCCCGTGCCCGGCGATCAGTTTCGCCGCCGCCGCCGATTCCTCCGGCGAAGGCGCGCGCCCGAAAGCGAGCAGGAAAGCCCGCTGCACCTGCGCCGTCAAATCCCCACCGGCCTCCGTTTCCAGTCGCTCGCAAAGAAAGCCGGCCTGCTGCATGGCAAACGGGCTGTTCAGCAAATTGAGCGCCTGGAGTGGCGTGGTGGAACTCGTGCGGCGCGGCGCGATCTGGCCGGCGTCCGGGCAATCGAACGCCCCGAAGACATCATCCAGTTGCACCCGCGGTTTCGTTTGATAGACCATGCGGCGGAATTCATCGGGGCCGAACTCCTTTCGCGAGGCATACACCTTTACGTAATTGTCGTTCGGCTCGAATAGATCGAATCCCGGCCCTCCCATGCGCAGGTCGAGCTTACCGCTCACGGCGAGGATCGTGTCGCGCAGCGCCTCGGCCTCGAGCCGGTGCGGCGGAAAACGCCAGAGCAGGCGCGAGCCCGCATCGATTTTCAGCGCCTCCTCGTTCGGCTGACTCCCCTGCCGATACGTCGCGGAAAGGACGATCAGACGCTGCAATTCCTTCACGCTCCACCCGCGGGCCACGAATTCGCCCGCCAGCCAGTCGAGCAATTCCGGATGCGTCGGCCGCCCGCCGTTCAGGCCGAAATCGCTCGGCGTATCCACGATCCCCGTGCCGAAATGATAGTGCCAGACACGATTGACGAAGACCCGCGCCGCCAACGGATTCTTCGGATCGACGATCCAATTGGCCAGCGCCAGCCGGCGCTCCTGTTCGGGCGCATCACCGGCCAGGGAGAGATTCCCGCCAAACTCCGTCAGCCCGCTCGGCACCACCTCCTCCTTCTTCTGCATCGGATCGCCGCGATAAAGCCGGTAGGTCGGACCCGGTTGCTCGAACTTGCCGGCGTAGACCAGGGGGAAGGTCGTCAGGCTGCGAATCTGCCCCTCCAGCTTGCTCCGCTGCGCCACGAGTTGGCCCACCTCCTCCACCTGTTCCGGCGGTACGTTGCTCAAGGTCGGGATGGCCGCGATGCGCTTGCGCATCTCCGGCGGCAGTCGATCGGCCGACGAAGCCACGGCCTGCCACGCCTGGCCGTCCAGGGAAACCTCGACGCGATAATTCGTCGGCTGGCGGTCGTCGTAGATCTTCTTCGCATCGCTCCGGTCGCGGCTCCACGACACACGTTGAATGCGCTCGGGCTTCGCAAATTCGAGCTGCACCCAGCCCACCCCTTTTTCATTCGAAATCCAACTGTAGTCGTTCCCGTAACGCCCGTCGTTGAGGTGCGCGATTTGATGTTTGAGATTCTCTCCGTTGTTGAAGACCCCCGAAGCCGTCGCCTTCGTTCCCGCCGCGGCCAGCGCGACGTTGCGCGACTTCTTCTCCGCGGTGAAAACTTCCAGTTCATCAAGGCACGGCTCGCCGGAACTCGTGGCGGCAATGGTGAAACGCACGAATTTCGCCTCGACCGGCGAAAACAATTCCTCGTTCACCCGATGCGTGACCGGCACGCGGACATGCGGCGCCACCGGCCGGCTGTCCGCCGCCGTATTCGGGTCCACCTCTTCGAAGAGCACGGCATCCGCTACGATCGGTCCCGTGACGTCGCCGGAACGCAGCACCACCCGGCTCTCGGGCTTCAGATCAAAAACTCCCGCATCATAAAGGCCGCTCCAGCGCCGCTGGTCAGGCACGGCCGGCGCGCCATCGGCAAATTTGCTCTGGTCGACCTTGGCGATTTCCACCTGGTCCTCCGTCGTGCGAAGGTCGCCGTCGCGATCGAGCACGAAACGCGCATCGCGAGTGTGCGTCTTGTAGGCGCCCCACGAAAGCCAGATGCGATAGCGTCCCGAGACCTTCGGGTCCCACGAAAAGAAGTCTTCCCGCTGGCCGGCCTGCGCCAGCCAATAGCGATAGCTTTCGCCCAGATTTGGCACCCGCGTAATATCGCCCGGGTCTTCGGCCTGCCCTTTCTCCTTGCCCGGCGAATACGCGATCGGCTGGCCGTTCTTCGGCTGCTCGATCTGCGTCACGCCCGGTTGCGCGGGCGGGCCGGAAGGCGCGGCATTGTCATCCAGCAACACGACGCGCTTTTGCCGGGCCAACGGACGAAACTTCCCCAATTTCGCGTCGACCGGTGCCAACTCCGCGCGGACGGCCTCCGCCTGTTTCAGGCGTTCCGCCATGTCGGGCGGCCGCATGGGCCGCTCGCGGTGCATGACTCCCTGAAAGACCGCCGTCACCGCGTAATAGTCCACCTGCGAGATCGGGTCGAACTTATGATTGTGACAGCGTGCGCAACCCAGCGTGAGACCGAGAAACGTGCTGCCGGTGGTGCTCACCATGTCGTGCAATTCATCCGCCCGCTGCTGGGCCGTGAGCACTGGATCGGGACTTTTCACCGTGTCGTACGAGCCGCCCACGATGAAGCCGGTCGCCTCATCGACTCCCAAGGCGTCACCGGCCAATTGCTCCCGCACAAATCGATCGAACGGCACGTCTTCGTTGAATGCGCGGATGACATAGTCGCGATAGGGCCACGCATTCGGTCGCGGGCGATTGGTCTCAAAGCCGTTGCTCTCGGCGAAACGGACCACGTCCAGCCAATGGCGCGCCCAGCGCTCCCCATAGTGCGGCGAGGCCAGCAGCCGGTCGACGAGCTTTTCGTAGGCCTTGGGGTCCGCATCGGAGACAAACGCCTCGATCTCTTCCGGCGTCGGCGGCAACCCCAGGAGATCGAAACTCAGCCGGCGGATCAGCGTCCGTCGATCTGCTTCCGGCGAGAGGTTGAGATTCTTTTCCTTCAACTTCGCCAGCACGAAGGCGTCGATGGGATTGCGGACCTCCGCCCTGGCCTCCGTGATCTGGGGCGGAGCGGGACGCTTGAGCGGTTGGAAAGCCCAGTGGCTCTTCCTCGGATCGGAGGGCTGCGCCTCCACCGGCCAGTTCGCACCTTGATCGATCCAGCCGCGCAGCAGGCCGATCTGCTCGGCAGTCAACCGGTCGCCTTTCTGGGGCATCAACATGTCCTCGTCCAACCCGGCGACAAAATGGATCAACGGGCTCGCCGCGCTTTTGCCAGGAACGATATTGGGCGCGTGATCGTCGCCGCCCTTGAGCGCGCTGTCCCGCACATCCACGCGGTAACCGCTCTTTTGCTTCTCCGGCCCATGACACTTGAGGCAGTGCTTGGCCAAAAGCGGCTGGATGTCCTGCACGAAATCCACCGGGCGTGTGGCGGGAGGAGGCAGCTTCGTCACGTCGATTTCCGCCGCGCGAAGACCCACGGTCACAGAGAGCGACAGGAAGCTAAGGAAGGCAGATTTCATGAGGGAGTTCAGGATTGTATGCAATCCGTCTTTTGTATACAAACCATTTCGAGCGCTCTATATTAGCGCCGCAACTGAAAAAATCCCAACGTCACCCGGTGACCTTCACTACATCTTTTTGATCTTCCAAACCGCACCCGCCGCGAGCGGCGAGCCCATCTTCAAACCGGATCTCGTCCGGCGCATGCTCTTGAGCATCTTCGGCGGCACCTGGAAAGCGGGCGACCGCTTGCGCGAGGAAAACCTCGCCGCCCTCTTCCGCGTGAGCCGCACGCCGATTCGCGAGGCCTTGCAGGAGCTCGCCGCCGTGGGGTTGGTGGAACTGCGCCCCAACTGCGGGGCGCTCGTCGCCTCCTTCGGCCCGCGCGAGATCGAGGAGATCTACGAAATCCGCGCACTCCTGGAATCGGAAGCCACCCGCCTGGCCTGCACCGACCTCCCCATGGAGGAGTTGCAGCGATTGCAGGGTGAATTGACGGACTTGCTCAGCGCCTCACCGCGGTCGCCGGCGTGGTCGCAACGGGCTTGGGATGCAGACCGCCAGTTGCACGGCTTGATCGCCACACACTGCCCGAATCGCCGGCTCGCCCGCGAGATTGCGCGTTATGGCGCCTTCGTCCAAATCGTCCGCGAAACAGTGGGCAACCGCGACCGCGCGCAGGAGGGTGCGCTCAAGGAACATCAATTGATCGTCGCCGCCTTGCTCCGTCGCAACCCGCTGAAGGCCTCCGAAGCGATGCGCCTCCACATTCACCAGGCGGGCCAAACCGCCGTGGAGGCGATCCGCCCTCTTTTTGCGCCACCCAAGGGGCGCAAGAAGTGATCGCTGCGCTCAGGCAATCAATTCTTCGATGACTTGCCCGTGCACGTCGGTCAGCCGGCGGTCGATGCCATTGTGCCGGTAGGTTAGCTTGGTGTGGTCGATGCCGAGCTGGCGGAGGATGGTGGCGTGGATGTCGTAGACCTCGGTCGGGTTCTTGCGGTCGAGCGGCTTGTAGCCCCACTGGTCGCTCTCGCCGCAGGTCGTGCCGCCCTTGATGCCGCCGCCGCACAGCCAGTTGGTGAAGACATACGGATTATGGTCGCGGCCTTTACCGCCTTGCGATGACGGCATCCGCCCGAACTCCGTCGTCCACAAGATGATCGTGTCTTCGAGCATCCCGCGCTGCTTGAGATCCTGGATGAAGGCCGCGCAGCCCCGCGCCATCCCGTGCGCCAGTGGGCCGTGATCGCGCCGCACGTCCTCGTGCGAATCCCAATTGCGGCGCGGAAAGCCGTTGTCGTTGCCGCTCCAGACCTGCACGAAACGCACTCCGCGCTCGAGCAGCCGCCGCGCGGCCAGACACTTCTGCGAAAAGTAAAATGTCTCCTCCTCCGCGTTGATGTCTTTCGACCACGTTTGCGGTCCGCGATCCAGTCCGTAAAGCTTCTGCACGTGTTCCGGCTCGGCCTTGAGATCGAGCGCCTCGGGAGCGGCGAGTTGCATTTTAGCCGCCAGCTCGTAGCTGCGAATGCGTGCTTCCAACCGCTGGTCGCCCTCGCGCGTCGCCGCGTGTTCGCGATTGAGATCGGCCATGAGTTGCTGGGCCGCGCGCTCCGCGTCCTGGGTGATGTAGCTGCCGGACTTGTGCGGAAACAGGTCGGCGATCGGGGTCGGCGCGCCGGGGTAAATGATGGTCCCGCTGTGTTGCGAGGGAAGGAACGCCGAGTCCCAGTTTTTCACGCCGTTCGACCCAAAGCCACGATGATCCGGAAGCACGACAAAGGTCGGCAGATTGTCATTGAGCGAACCCAGGCCGTAACTCACCCAGCAACCCGCGCCGGGGAAACCCGGGAGCTGAAATCCCGTCGCTTGCAGAAGCGTCGCGGCACTATGGACGCCGGATTTGCCGACCACATTGTGAATGAACGCGAGGTCGTCGGCGACGGCGCCCAACGGCGCCACCACTTCGCTCAGCATCTTCCCGCACTGGCCGTAGGGTGCAAAATCCCAGACCGGCTTGAGCCACGGCCCGAGCCCATTTTGGAAGGCCTCGACGCTTTCACCAAAATCGCTCGGCTGCCCATCGCGCTTTATCAACTCCGGCTTGAAATCAAAAAGGTCGATGTGACTCGCCGCGCCGGCCATGAAGAATTGGACCACGCGTTTTGCTTTCGCCGGAAAATGCAGGTGACCGGCGAGCATGCCGTCCGAGGCCTGCGCCCGCCCGGTTCCGAGCATTGAGGCGAGCGCCAGGCCGCCGAGGCCACCACCGGAGCGCCAGAGGAATTCGCGGCGGCTAATCGCGCCGGGAGGACGAGGGCCATGAAATGGGGAGTCGTTCTTCATAATATCAATCGACGAAGATGAATTCGTTGAGGTTCAGCAACACGCGGCAGAAATTAGGCAGCCCGTTGGCCTTGGCGAAAGCGACCGATCGCTCGCGATCCGCGCCATTCGGCGCATGGCCAAGCGCCAATCGATACGCGCGTTCGACCTGGCCGCTGAGGTCTGGCGATTCGCCCTGCACGCGTTCCGCAAAATGCTT
Organism: Chthoniobacter sp.; assembly: GCF_040003245.1. Taxonomy (NCBI): domain Bacteria; kingdom Pseudomonadati; phylum Verrucomicrobiota; class Spartobacteria; order Chthoniobacterales; family Chthoniobacteraceae; genus Chthoniobacter; species Chthoniobacter sp. The sequence continues at coordinate 17,500 of NZ_JBDUCX010000083.1, read as the reverse complement.
CGCTTGCATCACCATGAAGCCATTGTTCAACAGCGCGAGTGCCTGCAACGCGGAGAGGCTTTCGTTGCGCCGGTCCACGCGGATGGAAGGATCGGCGCAGTCGAGGGAAGTCATCCACGGCTGGGTCTGCGACCGCACGATGAAGCGGTAGATTGCGCGCCGCTGCGTCCTGGCGTCATCGGGATCGGCCAGGCCGTATTCGTAGTGGGGCGAGTGCTCCGGGTGCTCGACCACGAAGTCCTGCCAGCCCGGCCCTCCCATCGTGAGATCCAGTTTACCGCTCACCGCGAGCACCGAATCGCGCACGGCTTCGGCTTCGAGCTTGCGTCGATTCTGGTGCCACAGGAGCGCATTGTCCGCATCGATCTTCTCGGCGGCTGCATTCGGCGTGGAGGCCTGGCGGTAGGTGGCGCTGGTCACGATCAGCCGATGCAACTGCTTGAGCGATCCGCCGCTGTCGCGAAATTCTGCCGCCAGCCAGTCGAGCAATTCGGGATGGGAGGGTAAGGCACCGTTGCGGCCGAAGTCATTGGGCGTTCCCACGAGGCCGTAGCCAAAGTGATATTGCCAGACACGGTTGACAATGCTCCGCCAGGTGAGCGGATTCCGCTCGTCGGAGATCCAATGCGCCAGCGCAACCCGACGTTCCCCTTCCGGTGCCGTGGATTCGACGGAGAAGCGCGCGGGTTCAAACTTCAGCATGCTCAGCGCGCCCGCCATCGCTTCCTTGCCCGGTTGGGTCACCTGGCCGCGCGCGAGGACAAAGATCGGGCGAGGCTTGCCGCCATCGGGGCCGGTGCCCCGGAAGTTCCCCGTACCGTCCTGGATACCACCCGCGTAAACTTTGCTCGGCGGAGGCAGCTTCTTCAGTTCGGCCATCACCTTCGTTTGCTCATCCAGCAGGGCTGCACGCGTCGCCTTCGTTGCCTCATCGGCAAACCTCAGGAGCAAGGCTTCCCTCTCTTGCACCAGCTTCTCTTTCTCGTCGGGCGATTGCGCCACCGGCGCGATGCCATCGGTTAGATTCGACTTGCGCCAGCGGGGCGGAGCCTCGATGGAATCGAGCGCGGACACGGCCTTGCCCTGCGCGACGTTGATCCCCGCGGGGTCGAAGACCTGCAACTCCGCGAGCGCGAAGATGAAATCGTTCTTGCGCGGCGCGAGCTTCGTCGCCGTGACCCGCACGTAGCGGCCGGCGATGCCATCGTCCTTGGCACCGCCCGTCGTGAACGATTGCAACCCGGGATTCTTAAAATCCGTCATGAACGTCTGGTCATGACGGCGCCAAAGCAAGCCCACGCCCGTCTTGAATTCCGGATCGTCGCACGTCTCGACTTTGAACCGCACCGGAAAGCCAAACCCGGCGCCAATCGCGTTGAAATCGTCGTAGCAAGGCAGCAGCGTGACGTGGTCGATATCCACGTGCTTGCCGAGGTCGACTTGCACCCATTTCACGTTGTCTTGAGCCTTTGCTATTGCGCTGTGGTAACCGAAATCCGGACTCGCGTTGCCCAGCTTTTCCGCCGCCGCTTTCGAGGCGCCATCGATCTTGCGCGTGAGCGCGGCAAATGGCTCGCCCACCTTCGCCTTCAGCGGCTTCTCCAGTTCGGACAGCGCGCGCTCCACATTGCGCCGCCGGCTTTCCAACTCCTGAAAGCGCGCGTTGAGCGCATCGTCGCGATAGTATTTGCGGTCCGTCCGATCCAGCGCCGCGAAGACCGCCTGGAGGGAATAGTAATCCTCCTGCGTGATCGGGTCGAATTTATGATTGTGGCACTGCGCACAATGCACGGTGGCACTGCAAAACGTGCCGATCGTATTCGCCACCATGTCGTCCCGGTCCAGATGGCGCGCAATCTTGCCGTCGGTCTTCGTCTCCGGCACCTCGCTGTGGCCGATCAGATCCCAAGGTCCCGCGGCGATGAATCCGAGCGCTTCGATCCCGTCACGCGTCTTCGGAAAGAGCACGTCCCCCGCGATCTGCTCCTCGATGAAGCGCCCATACGGTTTATCGTCATTGAAGGCGCGAATGACGTAGTCGCGATACGGCCACGCGTTCGGACGCGGCTTGTCTTTATCGTAGCCGTGCGTGTCCCCGTAATGCACCACGTCGAGCCAATGCCGCGCCCAGTGCTCGCCGTAGCGGGGAGAGGCCAGCAACTTTTCCACGAGCTTCTCGTACGCTTGCGGTGTCGTATCGGCGGCAAAGGCGTCGAGTTCCTCGGGTGTCGGAGGCAAGCCGATGATGTCGAAATAAAGCCGGCGGCAGAGGGTGCGCGCGTCCGCCTCGGGCGATGGGGAGAGATTCTTTTCCGCCAGTTTGGCGCGGACAAAGGTATCGATGGGATTGCCCTCGTCGCGAATCGTCGGCCGGACCACCGGTTTCAGCGACCACCAATCCAACGGGTCGCGTTTGGCCTTGCTCAAGCTTTCGGGCCAGATTGCCCCTTGGTCGATCCACGCCCGCAGCAGGCCGACCTGCTCAGCGCTCAACGGATCGCCCTTGGCCGGCATCTTCATGTCGGGATCGAGCCCGCCGACAAAGTGAATCAACGGGCTCTCCGCACTTTTACCAGGGATGATATTCGGAGCGTGGTCGTCGCCTCCGGTCATGGCAGCCTCCTTCAAGTCGACCCGCCAGCCACCTTTCTGCTTCTCCGGCCCATGACACTTGAGGCAGCGCGCTTCCATGATCGGCTGAATGTCCTTCGCAAAATCCACGGGACGCGTCGCAGCCGGCGGCAACCGGGAGAGATCGAGTTTCTCCCCACCCAGTGCCGGCAACGTGACGCACCCCGCGAACAGCAAGGCGACACTCCAGCAGCGTGCAGGAATCGGGAGAAACATGGCCGAAAGCTAATTGCGCCGCCGATTACACACCATCACGCATGCGCGGGATGGCATAACGGACGATTTTCCGCGATGGAGCCAATGGAACCAATGGAGCAATGCACATTTTCCGCCGAGTCATGGCACACTTCCCCGCATGAACTCCGACGATCCCATTCCCCGGGCCACGGCCAGATCGCCCACGTCCCGCCGGCCATTTGCCCGGGATTCAGTCCCGGCGCCCGGCGAAGAAAAAGCAGCCGATTTAAGGTGCCTTAAGCCCTCTTAAGCCGATTTAAGGTGCGAGCTTTTTAAACAGTGGCACCTAGACTAGCTTTTCCTTCAACGCCTTGGCCACCGCACCGGTGCGCGTATTGACTTCCAGTTTCTGGTAGATGTTGCGCAAGTGCGTATCCACCGTGTGGAAACTGAGATCGAGGATGGCGGCGATTTCCTTCTTCGTCTTTCCCTTCACCATCGATTCCAGAATCTGCGTTTCACGCGGAGTAAGTCCGTAGTCGCCGCGGGTGGGCGCAAAGCGCGCAAACATATCGAGAACCCGCCGCGCAATGCGCCCATTCATCGGCGCACCGCCCGCGAGGGCATCGCGAATGGCCCGGGCGATTTCCTCCACCGGTGCGGTCTTCAACAAGTAGCCGGCAGCCCCGGCACAAATGGCGCGGAAGATTTTGTCTTCATCCTCAAAGACCGTGAGGACGATGACGGCGGCCTGCGGGGCCTGTTTGCGGAGGAGTGCAATCCCCTCCAGACCGCTCATCCCTGGAAGACCGACATCGAGCAGCACCGCCTGCGGCGGAGGGCGGTGTGACAGAGCCGCCAAGGCGTCTTCACACGAGGCGAATCCGCCGAGGCAATGGAAGCCATCTTCCTGGTCCAGGGCGCGCATGATGGCCCGCCGGAACGTCGCATTGTCCTCGATCAGCCAGATGGTGATGGATTCGGCAGGCATGGTAAAAATCAAGAATGGCCCACCGGCGACGATGAATCCAATTTCACCCGCAAGGTGACGGTCGTGCCGGATCCAGACGCCGAGTCGATCTGCAATTCCCCACCAATGGTCTGCGCACGCTGTCGCTGACTGCTCAAGCCATGGCCTGCGGTCGCGACGAGGACATCGAAGGCCGTTCCGTCATCCGAGATTTGCATCACAAATTCACCGCCGGTGTCCGCCAGCCGAATGGTCACTTGTTTTGCGTCTGCATGGCGCCGGATATTGTGTAACGCCTCCTTGAAGATGAGCAGTATCTCCCGCTTCCATTCGAGCGAAATAGGCTTGGTGAGAGTGCCGCCATCGAATTGCCATTCCAGTCCCGCGAGCATGACCGCAGCGGTTTCGCGCAGCTTCATGACGAAATCTTCCGCGCCAGAGGCTCCGGGCTTGATGAGCCAGACGATGTCGCGCATCGAAGCCGCCGTCTCCCGGGCAACACGATTGATCTCCGCGAGGTCGGCGTGCGCATCGCCCGGCTGGCGGAGCGCCATCTGGCTGAGCAGGGCGATGCTGCCCAAATTACTGCCGATTTCGTCGTGGAGATCTCCGGCGATACGCTGGCGAAGCGCTTCCACCTCCAGTCGCCTGGCCCGCACCCGGCGTTGCAACCACCAGCCGAGCACCGCCACCAGCACGAATAGCGAAACGAGAAGGTAGCGCGACGCCAAAGCCGTTAGATCCGCCATCTGATGCACTCGCTCCGCCTCGAGTTCCTGGAGTTCATGCTCGATCTCCCGGCGGCGGGACAAACCACGCAGCCACGTCTCCACTTCCAAAATGCGTCCCTGACTATTGAAGCCATCGACGAGAAAGCGACGCGCCCAACTTGGCGCTTCGATGCTATCGGAGGAGGTAACGGTTGTTCCCAAAGCCACGTCTTTTCCGCCGGAGAAGGCCCCCAACTCGGCGAGCGCGAAGATGAAGTCGTTCGTTCGCTCCCAGAGTTTCGTCGCGGTCACGCGAATGAACCGGGCGCGGACATCCTTGACTGGAACAACAACGGGGTTCTCCGCCGGGTTGACGTAATCCGTTTGTGTCTGGTCGAAGAGCATTACCGACTGCGCAAAACTGACATCGTTGGAAGCTTCAACCCGAAAGCGCGGAGGAAAACCAAAACCGCGTCGCGCGGGGAAATCTTTGGGCCGCGCCGGATAGAGCCGCACCTCATCGAGCGGCACTTCCGATCCCAGGTCCACCTGCACCCATTTCACCGTGTCGGCCGACCGTTCCGTGCGGGCGTGCCAGCCATTCCCCGGCGCCGGCGCAATCTCCACGGCCGCCCCGAGCATGCTCTGGCCATCGGTCGCGTTGGCCGGCTCCCAGGTCGGCGCGTTGTTATAAGCATCGCTCGCCGTCACCGCTGCGCCCACCCCGACATTCAGCCCAGCGCGTAGCACAAAGACTTCGCCGAGGGCAAAGAGGGCGAGATCATCCCGCGGCCAAAGCCGCGTCGCCGTGATGCGGATGAACCGCGCCGCAGCACCCGGCGTGGACAGAAAGACCGGTGCATTCCCGGGATTCGGAAAATCCGCATCGTCGTAGGCCACCAGCAGCCGCGGCTCGGAAAACGCCGCGTCATCCGAGGCCTCCACCCGAAAACGCAACGGAAAGCCGAAACCCGGTCCCGGATGTGCGCCGTATGCTACGTCGACGGGCACCAGGACCACCGCATCGAACGTCGCCGCACGATGGAGGTCCAATTGCAGCCACTTGGTTGCGTTGGCGGTGCGGGAGAATTGGCTATGCCAGCCGATGCGCTCGCTCTGCTGCGACACGGGCGGCTGGGGCAGTTTCGCCAACTCGGATTGCAGCGTCTGCTCCCGCTCCAGGATCTGGCGGTAGCTGGGGCTCAGCGCCCGCGCCACGGGCTCGAGCCAGCGCTGTTCCTGGGCCGCCGCTGGTGACGTGGCGAGCCACGATGCGCCCAGCGCATAGAGTAGCGGCCAGCAGCGGGAGAACATGGCGACGAGCAGACTCGCTGTTCGCGTTTCAGGCAAGCAACTCGTCGATGACCTCGCCGTGCACGTCGGTCAACCGGCGTTGAATGCCGTTATGATAAAAGCTCAACTTCTCGTGGTCGAGGCCGAGGAGTTGCAGGGCGGTCGCGTGCAGATCGTAGCAATAGGCCGGGTGCTGCGCGGCCTTGAAACCAAGCTCGTCGGTCGCGCCGTAAGCCACGCCGCCCTTGATTCCCCCACCCGCCATCCACGCGGTGAATGCGCCCGGATTATGGTCACGGCCCCCTTTGCCTTGCGCGGCCGGTTGACGGCCGAATTCCGTGGTGCAGATGACCAGCGTCGAATCAAGCAAGCCGCGCTGGCGCAAATCCTTGAGCAATGCCGCGGCGCCGTTATCCAGGATCGGGCCCCAGTAACCGTGGTCGCGCACGAGGTCTTCGTGCGAATCCCAATTGGGACGGATCTTCTTCGCGGTGGTGTTTTCCGCGCCGCAATAAATCTGCACGAAACGCACGCCACGCTCGACGAGCCGCCGGGCCAGCAGACATTGGCGCCCAAAGGGACCCAGGTCTTCGTGCGCGAGCCGGTAGAGATCCTGCATCGTGTCGCTCTCGCCACGCAGGCCAGTCACTTCCGGCGCGCTCAGTTGCAGCCGGGCCGCCAGCTCATAGGCCGAAATGCGCGCCTCCAGCTCACTGTTTCCCACGTGCTCCGCAGCGTGCCGGGTATTCAGTTCACGGAGGAAGTCGCGGCCTTCCTTCTCGCCGGAGGCCAGTGAGTCCGCGAAGGATTTTGGCGGAAAGAGGTCGGCGATCGGAGCAGTACCGGCATCGGTATTCAACGGCGTACCCTGGTAAACTGCGGGCAGAAATCCCGCGCCCCAATTGATGACGCCGCCGGGCGGAAGACCACGCGGGTCGGGCAGCACCACGAATGACGGGAGATTGTCACTCTCGCTGCCGAGCCCGTAGGTAACCCACGCGCCCATCGAGGGAAAGCCCGGCAGAATGAAACCGGTATTCGCCATGAACATCGCCGGCCCGTGCAGCGCGCTCTTGCTCTGCATGGAGTGGATGAACCCGATATCGTCCACGCACGTCGCGAGCTGCGGGAAGAGATCGCTCATCCACCGGCCACATTGGCCGTGCTGGCGGAATGGCCAGTAGCTGCCCTGGCATGAGCCGGGCTTGGACGCGAAGAATTGCAGCTTGCCGTCGGCATCGAAGGGTTGGCCGTTGCGGCGCGCCAGCTCCGGTTTGTAATCCCAGGAGTCGATATGGCTGAGCCCGCCCGGGCAGAAGATCTGGATCACCGCTTTGGCCTTCGGCGCGAATAGGGGTGGCTTGGGCGCGAGCGGGTTCTTCGCGCCTTCGCCCGCTTTGGCCATCATCGCCGTCAAAGCGACCCCGCCCAGGCCGCCGCCCAGTTGCCACAGGAAATCGCGCCGATTCACGAAACGCTGGTGTCCGCTGCAACGAGAGGGATTCATGGCTTAGTCCAGATAGACAAATTCATTGGCATTGAGCAGGAGACGGCACAGCGCCGCGAGCCCGTGACCGGCACAGAACTTTTCCGCGGATACCGACTCGGTATCCGTCGCCGGGCGAAGGAACGCCAGTTCGAATGCGCGACGGGCTCGCGCCGACGGATCCGGCCCTGCCTCCCGTTTCACGCGCTCGGCAAAGTGTCCAGCCTGCTTCAACATGAATTCGTTATTCAGCAACGCGAGTGCTTGCAGCGCGGTCGTGGTGTTCACTCGTACGGGCGTAAGATTTGCGGGATTCGGGCAATCGAGCGTCGTCAGGAATTGCTGTGGCGTCGTGCGCACGACAAAACGATAGATGCTTCGGCGACAGAGCTCCGGCCGATCGGCCGTGATGTAGCGGTAAATCGGCGCATACGCCTCGGTGTAATCGAAATCGCGGAACCCCGGGCCGCCCATCGACTCGTTGAGTGTCCCGCTGACGGCCAGCACCGTGTCGTGCAGGGATTCGGCGTCCAAGCGTTGCGGGTTGGCCCTCCAGAGCAAACGGTTTTGCGCATCGAGCGCCGCGGCTCGGGCATCGAATTGCGACGATTGCCGATAGGTGCGGCTGGTCACGATGAGACGCTGCATAGCCTTCAACGACCAATTGCGCGCCAACAACTCATCCGCCAGCCAATCCAGCAACTCGGGATGCGATGGGCGGTCACCGCCATGCCCAAAGTCGCTCGGGGTGCTGACGATCCCCTGTCCGAAATGATAGTGCCACAGCCGATTCACGATCACCCGGCGCGTCAGTGGATTGCGCGGGTCCGTGATCCAATTGGCCAGCGCTACACGGCGCTCGCCGTCCGGCATTTCCTGGCCACCAAAGCTCATGGGCAAGGTCGCCCATTTGATCGCGCCCGGCACCACGGCATCCTCTGGTGTCTCCGGATTGCCTCGTTTGAGCACATGCACCACCTCCGGAGTCTCGCTGCGAATGGCATACACCTTCGCTGGAGACGGCAACGACTTGATCTGCTGATCGAGCTCAGTCCGACGTGCCTTGAGTCGATCCAATTCCCCCCGATTCTCCTCCGCCAGATGCGGAGGTTCCTCCGGGGCCAATTTCGGATCGCCAAAGAAGATCTGGTCATTTCCGATGCCATTGCCACCGTCCGTGCTCATCAGCGTGAGGAAATGCGCGGTCACCGGCAAGTCCACATCCACCGGCACGCCGGCCGCGCGATCGTTCAGGCCCAGACGGCGTTCGCGCAGCACGCCATCGACGTAGACGTGAAAGTCAGCGCGTCCCGCCTCATTGTGCCCGCCGTAACCAACGGTCGCACGAAAGCGCATCTTTCCCCGCCCGGACTCTTTCCGAATCGCCTCAAGGTCGAAGGTGATGCCCGCGTTGGCGTGCAGACCGAGCAAGGTGTGCCCGTTCGTCGCAAAATCCACATCACCCAGTTTCGTCGAAGCCTGCGCATTCACAGGCCCGTTGCGAATCGCGTCCCACGCCTTCGCAGAGGTCGACGGGACATCGGTTACCTCCAGCCCAGTCGAACTGATCGGCACCGCCACATGGCCATCGGCGCTGCCATTAGGAATCAAGACACCATCCACGAACGATGACGACCCGCGCACAAATTGGTTGGCCACGGCGTTCTCCAGATAACCCAGCTTCTTTCCCTGTGGATGCCCCGATCGGGGATCGATTCCCTCACCGGCCTTGCCCGTACCGTATCCATTGCCGCCGCCCACGATATCCGCCAGATCCAACGGATTCCCCGCCAAACGACCGATCTCGCGATCCACTTCCGCACGCTCCCGATTCCACACCGCCAATTGCGCCGCGTGCGCCTGGCTTTCCCCGGCATTGACCTCGCGCTCGCCGCGGCGAACACCGGCGAAAACCGACCACAGCCCATAATATTCGCGCTGTGAAATCGGATCGAGTTTGTGGTCGTGGCAGCGCGCGCAATTGATCGTCATTCCCACCGTCGCCGTGATTACCTGCGTGACCATGTCATCGAGGTCGCCCGCGCGCGCCGCGCGCCGGAGCATGTCGCTCTTGGTCTCGACCTGTCCGACGAAATCCCACGGCCCCGCCGCCAGAAAGCCAGTCGCAATCACCGCAGCCGGCTTGTCCGATGCGAGCACATCACCGGCGACCTGCTCACGCAGGAATTGGTCGTACGGCTTGTCGGCATTCAACGAGTCGATGACGTAGTCGCGATACCGCCAGGCATTGTCGCGTCGCTGGTCGCGTTCGAAACCGTGCGTGTCCGCATAATGCGCAATGTCCAGCCAGTGTTGCGCCCAGCGCTCGCCGTAATGCGGCGAGGCCAACAGTCGGTCGACGAGCCGCTCATACGCATCCATACGCTGGTCCTCGACAAAGGTCTTCACTTCTTCCGGCGACGGCGGAAGTCCCAGCAAATCGAAGCTCAAGCGGCGGATGAGTGTCCGGCGATCCGCCTCCGCCGAAAACGCGAGTCCCTTCTCCCGCAGCTTCACCGCGACGAAGGCATCGATTGGGTCGCCGGGTTGCGCAGAGGCGCCTTCCGACGGCACCGCGGGTCGGATGACCGGCTGCACAGACCACCAGGCGGCTGGATCTTCGCGTGGAGTATCGGCGGCGCGGAGCAACCCCGGCAACATCACGCCCACGAGTGCGCTCAAAATGGAGGGTGCTTGGGGAAACTTCACGCGCGGAATGTAACCATTCCGCCGAGTTCCGCCCATCACGCAAATGCGGGCGGGGAGGCTTTAGGCTCGCGAACAGAGCTGGAAGAACCCAGCCGCCTCCAGTTCCGCACGCAATTGCGCTTCCTGCTTTTCGCTGAGCGTCCGCAGCGGGAGACGCGTGGGTCCACAATCAAGGCCAATCATTTTCATGATCGCCTTGCCGGCGGGCAGGCCCCCATAGCGAATGAAAATCTGGATGATCACGTTGGCCGCGGCCTGCTTTTCCTGCGCCAGGGCCAAATCCCCTTTTTCAAAAGCGGCGATCACTTCATGAAAGATCGGCGCCAGGAAATTGTAGGTACTGCCGATCGCTCCGCGAGCGCCCAAGGCCAGACCCGCCACGAGAATCTCGTCGCGCCCAAAAACAATATCGTAGCGCCCGCCCTCCAGGCGCAGGCACTCCGCAAAATCCATGAGATTTTCAAAAGTAAATTTCACCCCGGCGAGATTCGGGATGCGTGCCGCCGCGGAGCGTAGGAAATCGGCCGCCGAGAGGCTCACCCCGGTCATCGAGGGAATTTGATAGTAGTAAAATGGCAACGCGGGAGCCGCGGCGGCGACTTCGGCGCAAAAGCCCACGAGATCGTCCACACTGCCCGGCTTGAAAAAGAACGGCGAAAGACAGCCGATACCCCGCGCGCCGATCTTCTCCGCATGCGCCGCCAGCGACCGTGCGTCAGCCAGGCAGGTATGTCCGACATGCACGACCACGCGCAATTGCGGACCGGCAACCTGCTGCCAGCGTTCCGCCACTTGCATGCGCTCCGCGACGGTCAGTGAAACCCCTTCGCCCGTCGTGCCACAGACAAAAGCGCCGGTGACGCCGTTGGCCACGAGCGACACGGCCTGCTTTTCGATGACCGGCAGATTCAGGCTGCCATGGGCGTGAAAGGGAGTGTAGGGCGCGGCGATCAAGCCGGTGAGCGGAGTGATGGATTTCTGCATATTAAATTTCAGGCAGCGCCGCGGTCGCGATCGCTCGGGCGCAGCCGGAACATGACAACCGCGGCCACGAGCGCTGGGATGGCGCAATAGGCGAAGCCGAGCGCGAGCGGCGTGCCGCCGTCTTTGAGCCTGCCTAGAAATGGAGTCACCAAGGCGCCGGCGGCCGTGCCGCACAAATTCATCAAACCATAGCCGGTCGCCCGGAAACGCGGCGGAGCCACCTGGCAGAGAATCGGCATGCTATTCGCATCGAACATGCCGAATCCGAAGCCGTAGAGCGCGGCGCAGGTGATAACCATTGAAAAGCCTGGCGCCAATCCCACACCCGCGATTGCCAATGCGGTGAGTGCCAGGCCAGACGCGCTCACCCAAGTGCGGCCATGGGTGTGGCGCGTAAACAGGAAATCCGACAGGCGTCCGCCGATCAACACGCCGCAAAAGGCCGCGCTGGCATTCGTCACGGTGGCCCACAACCCCGAGCTCTTCTGGTCGAGGAAAAAGCGGTCTTGCAACAGCGTCGGCAGCCAGTTTTTCACCGCCCATCCCGATAGGCTGGGCAAAGCAAAGCAGACGACCAGTAGCGCGTATCCGACCCACAATACCGGCACGCCACCGGGATCGGAACGTGGTTCAGGGGATGTCGTGACCGGTCCACGCTCCGGCTTGTCCTCCAGCAAAACTACCAGCGCGACGCTGTAAGCCACTCCCACCCAGCCGCAACTCGCAAAAGCCGTGCGCCACGAGATGCTCTGCGCGATCCAGCCACCGACACCACCCAGCGCCTGGCCCATATAGATACCGCTCATGTGAATCCCAATCGCCAGGGAACGCGTCGTCCCGCGATGATAGTCCGCGATAAGCGACAGACCCGCCGGGATATAAAAAGCCTCGCTGATGCCCATGGCGCGGCGCAGCCAGATGAGCGTAGTGAAATCGTGCGCCGTGCCCATGACCAGCGTGACGCCCGACCATACCCCGAGGCTGGCGACGATCAGCCATTTGCGATTCACGCGATCTGCGACAAAGCCACCGAGCGGACTGGCGAAAGCATACACCCATAGGAACGCTCCCATGAGCTGCCCATAGACAGCGGCACTCTGCAGTTCCGCGATGTCCTTCTGGATCGAAAGTCCCATCGTCGCGAGCATCTGGCGATCGAGGTAATTGAGAAGAGCGACGGGCCAGAGAAGGCCGACGACGAGCCAGGCTTTGCGGGTGGAGGAAGACATGCGATTAGCGGAGCCGCAGCGACCAGACCTCAGGCGTGCGAACCCGCGGGCGCACTTCGCCATTGGGGATCACCATGCGGTCTTGCCACAGCACCGCCGGCACAGTTGCACGGGAAATGGGCACGCTGTCGAGCACCGTCCACGCATCCGCCACCGTGTCGTAGCTCAAGGCATTGCGCGGAAAGCCCGGATGCTTTTCCACCGGCTGAAATGTGACGTTCAACCCATCGTCCCCGGTCACGACCAGCAATCGGGTGCCACTGGCCGCGGCAGGCGTAGGTGCGGCTGCAGCGGCGCGCGGGAGATCGGCCAGGCGCTTCCAGCCCTGCCCCGGGGTGAAGCGATACGCGTCGCGCAGAAATTCGCGCACGGGTTTGCCATCGTCGCCTGCCGTTAGCTTTACGCCGCTGAACAAATAGAACGAACCGTCAAGCACACCCGCGACCGGGAGCATCCGCTCAGGGCCTGGCCACGGATCGAGTTCATGCCACAATAGTTCCGGGGCATCGAGATCCAGCGCCCAAAAGCTGTGCAGCGCCGTCGTCGCCAGGGCTGTCTCAATGCCCCCGGCAACATAGATCATGCGACCCGCCAATGCGCCACACGCATTGGCGCAAGGCATCGGCAAGCTCGGCAACGCTTTGCGCTTCAGCTCTCCATTCTTCAGGTGGAGCACGAAGGCATCCGCGTAGTGGCGCGTCGCATCACTGCCTCCAAGGCAAATCACACCGTCGTCTGCGCTGATGGATACCCCGTAACCCAGCGGGCGCGGCAGTTTGCCACCCACCCGCCATTTTGCATTGGGACGCTCGAGGATAAAAATGGAGTCGTACCATTTCTTCACAAACGGTTCAGCCCACTTATCGCCCGGGATATTCGCGCCACCGGCCACGAGCAGTGCGCCGCCGGTCACACCCGCGAAGGGACTGGCAAAACCCTCGCGATCGGGAATCGGCGGCAGTTGCTCCCAGTCCATTTGCGGCAACGCCTGGGTCTGCGCGGAAGAAGGCACGTCCATCATGAAACAGATCGCGACGATCGATGCGTAAATGCGCCACGCCATGAATTCACCATTCCCCTTTCCGTCCGAATTTTCCCCGCGCGTTTTCGCCGAACTTACGTCCCGCTTCATTGATCGCCGCGAGCACGTCGCCCGTCGCCTTGCCAGCCGTGTCACGCGCGGCCGGGATCAGCGTCTCACATTCATTGGCATCCATAAAACGGGCCGCCTCGAGGAGACGTGCCTCATCTTCCATGGGAATGACCAGAAAGCCATGCTTGTCGGCATGAATAAGCTGCCCCGGCTGCACCTTGCGCCCGAAAACCTCGACCTCACAATTCCACCGCACCGGGCAGGAGAACGCGTGACCCACACACATGCGCCGCGCCAGCGCCTTGAAGCCCGCGTTGGTCATTTCGTCCAAATCACGAATCGCTCCATCGACAATCGTGCCCACACAGCCAAGCGCGCGATGGATGTTGCTATTCACCTCGCCCCAAAAAGCGCCGATGACCTGCGGCTTGTCCAGATCCTGCACGACCACGATCTTCGGCCCCTGCACGCTCGCCACATATTCACGATATTCGCTCCAGGCGCGCGGGTTCTTTTGCGGATGCTCCGCCTTGCTTGGCTCGAAAACGACCGTGATGGCGTAGCCCACCATGGGGCCCATTTGTGGCATGAAGTCGCGGGTTTCCTCGAGATTGAAACCCGCGGCACTGGCGTCGTGTTTCGTGATTTGCTCCCAACCATTGTAAATGGTGGGCGTGTTCCAACGCTTGAGTTGCAGCAGGTCGGAATGGGTCAGGTGTGTGGAGTTCATGGATTGAGAGCGTTATAAAAGGCCTGGCAGACGTCGCCGCGCCTCAGCGGTATTTCTTGCAGGGGTCTCATCATGCGCGCGATGGTCAAGGCCGGAATCCGGGCGTCAGAAAGCTGGCCCTCGAGCCAGGCGATCGTCACCGCCGGACCATCCTTTTGGTCAATGTCGGCGAGCCTGGCCGCCATGGCGACGGGATCGAGCTTGCCGGCTTGCATGTCCGCGAGGGCCAGGATCCATTGCTTCGCCACTTCGCGAGTCAGTTTGCGATCCATCTGCGCATCGTAACTGGGGAAGAAGCCTTTCGTTCCGAAATACTGCGCCGCTGGAATCCAGGCGTCGTTGCGATCCCCCTTCACGTCATTGTAAAAGGTAACGAGCTGCCGTTGGTCCACCAGCGCGCGCACGAGCTTGTCGGCGTCAAGCTGGCCCGGCGAGGTGTGGTCGCGTTTGGCGAGAGCGACGGCCATTCCAGCGGCCTCGCCGGTCGACATCCACACCGGTTCGAGTCGCACCGCACCCCACGCCACATGAGTCGCACTGAGACACACGGGGACGAGCAGATTGTCCACGCCCTGCGGCAGCATGGAGCGATACGGAATCTGCGCCGGGCGCGATTCCTCGGTGAGGATCAACTTGCCGTCGTAGTGAAAGCCCGGCCGCGAATCATTCGTGCAGGCGTGCGAATCCATGTACCAATCGGTGATCGCGACGCTGTCCGTGAAAACCGGCGTGCGCCCGCAGCCGGGCGCGAGCGAATTGTCGTGCTCGGTAAAGACATGCCGGCCCACGAGACGCCGCGCTTCGCGCACATACATCTCGTACGGAATGTGGTCGTGATCGGGAAACTCGTCCTTGGGCAGCCCCCATTCCCGGAATTTCGCCCTTGCACCATCCGAGACAGACTCGTCGTTTTGCAAAAACCAGATCAAGCCCAGCGCGAAGTCGAGATGCCGCTGGGTGATTTTCTCACGCTCCGGCCAGGTCGCTTCGGGATACGCATGATTTTCGCCCGGAAGGATCGGGCTGTTCATGTGCGATTTGCCGTTCGGCCCGGCGTTGGTGGCGATGCTCTTGCGTGGAAAATGAACAAACTCCTCGCGATTGTAGCCCGCCGGCGGCGCCTCCAGCATCACCCGATTGGCCGGATCCTTGGTGACACAAAAGCGGTAGTTGTAGGCCTGAACCGCGCCATCGGCAGTGAACGGGCTCGTCGGGTCGATGCTTCCCTGCCGCGAAATGTATGGCCGAATGTTGAGCCGTCCTTCGACCGCGGCCTGTGGCGCCGGCGCACTGTCGATATTGACAAATACCTTACCCGCGTGCGGCTCGTCATATTCCTCCCGCCCTTCACGGCCGACACGATAGGGCACTTTGGCCAAGGCCAGCAAATCGCCCTCATACGTAGCGTCGGCAAAAGCCGCCGCCTCTACCTTGATCATGCGGTCTCCGCCGTATTCCCGCAGCGTCACACTCCGCAACAACGCGCCGTCGCGTTCCACGGCACTGGCGTAGTGCGAGAGCAGCAGCGTGACGTTCTTTTCCCCGGCGACCAACCGGTTAAACTCCCGCTCGACGACATGTGGCTCCGCCCAACTCACCGGATAATGCTCGTGCGTGCAGCGGATGATCTGATGGTCCTTGGAATCCTTCCCGAACGTATCGATGTAGTGCTTTTCGGTATTGCGCAGCAGTTCAGTAAAGAGCGGTGCGCGCGCGCCGCCGTAAAGCGCATCCCACTGCATCAGGCCGTTGGTCATCATCCCGCCGATATGCCGGTTGTGCTGCACGAGCAGAACGGAGCATCCTTCCCGCGCCGCCCGTACCGCGCACATCACCCCGCTGCCCGTGCCGCCGATCACGACCAAATCGTAAGTTTTCCCGGCCACTTCTTGCGGCACCGCATCATGGGCGAGTTGCACAGGCTCCCGCTCCTCCACTCGCGCATGCCCAGGCGCCGGCGTTTCCGCCAGCGGCGACAACGCGACCGCCGCCGCCTGTTTTGCGCGCAGCGCCGCTTGCTCATCGTTGCCCGCCGGCCCAGCAGCGGACAGGACGAGCGTAATCGTCAAGAGAAGCGAAAATGAAAGGATCGTTTTCGTCATGGGGAAACTTTCCATTCGAGAATCTGCCCTTCCCTCTCCAATTGCGCGTGCAGCTTCACGTAGTCAACCTGCTGGACGGAAGTGTGGTCATCGATCGCCAAACACGCCGCCGTCGCCGCCGACTGGCTCGTCACCATCAACACCGGCTCCATACGGATACTACTGAAGGCCGTGTGGCTCGCCGAAAGTGCGAACGTCACGAAGAGGTTTTCGCATTCACTCGCGCGCGGCACGATCGCACCGTAGCCGATGGGATAAGGCGGTGCATCACCCCGACCGCCAACCGTCTTCCCCTCGCGGGTCACCATACCGTCTTTCACGATGCGGCGGATTTCATGCGTATCGGTGCCGTAGGAACCGAGTCCGACGGAATTCGGCGCGACCTGCTTTCCAAACGTGTGATGCTCGGTCATCACGAGATCGCTCACCATGCGGCGCGCCTCGCGGATGTAGATTTGGTGAGGCCAGCCGCCATTGTCCGCAAATTCGTCGTGCGGCAGACCAAAGCGCCGCATATCATCGCGCACTTTCGCCGGTACCCGCGGATCGGTCGCGAGGAAATGCAGGAGGCCGCGGTGATAGTTTTCGTGTTCCTTCGCGATCTGCTCGCGTTGGGAGTACGACGCTTCGGGCCATTCCCAGCTCGCTCCCGGCAGATTGCCCCCGAAAGTTGCCGTGTTGAAATCCCACTTGTTGTTCGGCAATGCGTCGTATTTCGAGAACCACCGCAGATCCATATCATCGCCCATGGCCACGCAGCCCTCGATGAAGCGGGCGACCAATTCGTAACGTCTCGGGTCATAATCCGGCGGTGGCGCAATCGGCATCCGGTCCGTCGCCGTCGTCAGGCAAAGACGGAAGCAATATGCCTGCACGCCGGGGGCCGGTTCGCCAGGGCTCCCCGGCTCGCCGGCATTCAAGAGCGGCAGCAATCCGCTCTTGGAGTCGCCCTTCACCACATACGGATCGAGCGGCAGATCGCGATCCCACACCCCTTGGCCGCTGGGCGTTCTTCCATTCGCGCGCGGTTTTGCATGATCCGTCCGCGGCGCAAAATTCGACGCGTAGTGAATGCCATTGTAAGTCTCGCCGTACTTCGCGTTGCCTTCGCGTGTCAGCGTATAACCCACCCCGGCCTTCGCCATGAGATCGCCCTCGTAGGTGGCATCGATGAATATCGCCGCCCGGAAGATCGTGCCGTCCTCGGTGGTCAATTCCGTGATGCGCGCCCCCTCCTTCTTCACCGCCGCGAGGCGCGCATGAAAATGCACCGGCACCTGCGACTCTCTCGCCATATCCGTGAACACCTGCTCCGCCACGTGCGGTTCGATGGAATAAGCGCCCCCCGTCGCTGGCCCCCCACCCTTGCTCTTGAATGGCTTGTCC